>JAYVJH010000498.1:0-18982 GCA_043769455.1 Runella sp.
TTAATCAAGCCACATTTCAAAACCATTACCGACGGCCAGCTACTTTTAGCTATCAGAATGTCGGTTGTGATGGTTACATTATTGTCGGTTGTGATGGCACTATATCGGCAAGACATTTTTGAATTAGTAGGTGAGTCGTCGGCATTTAGTTTAGTATCGTTGTTTGCTCCGCTCACTTTTGGGCTATACTGGAAACGAGCCAACCGCATAGGCTGTTTGGCGTCAATGTCGTTGGGTTTGGGAGTATGGCTTTGCTGTGAGTTTGTGTTGCCAACGGAGTTTCCAGCTATTCTGTACGGTTTGGGTGCAAGTATTTTTGGAATGATAGCAGGGTCGATGTTTAGCCAAAATACTGCTGTTGTATCTTTCCTAAATAAGGAGCAGCAGAGCCTGTGAGCATCAAATCCTGAATGGCATCGCTTACGTTTGGGTATAGGTTATGCTGGTGCAGTGTCATTATGTTTTTCCAGACAATTTCAAGTGCAGTTGTTTCTTTGGGATTCAAAACAGGAATCCCACCAATTATTTTAGCCACAAAAACACAATGTAGCACATCGTTCTTGACCTCGGGCAGCAGCACTTCGCCCATCAAAATTAGGTCAGCTACTTCGGTCGTAATTTGTAGTTCTTCAAATAATTCTCGCTCAATGGTATGCGTAAGCGTTTCGCCACGGTCGGGATTGCCGCCAGGCAGAGCCAGCACGTCATGGCCGCCATAGTTGTAGCGTAGCAACAAAACGTGGTTGTTTTCGATAATTAGCGCAGACGGTCGAACTTTCATAAGTAATGAAATAAAGTTAAGGAGTCGTGAGTATATAGTACGGTGTCATGAGTTAAATACAATGCTGTTAGTCAGCAAGTTATCAAAATAAAAATGCCATATTTTTATTTTTCAACAAAGCCAACAAAAAGGCGAAGCAATTTTTAAACTGCTTCGCCCTAATGACTAACGGCTAATTTCGCTCTGGGCGTAGGCTACGCACGGCTTTACCAGCTTGCCACATTTCTGAGTCGTGAAGTTCGGCAAGTTCTACTTCGAGTTTTTCACGGTAGTCGTCTTGTGAGTTGCGAGTGATAGAAATATTGGCTTGCTCGCCCGATTTCACTGAATTATAAAGTTGTTCAAATACTGGCTTAGTGGCATCTTTAAACGGTCTCCACCAGTCTAATGCGCCACGCTGTGCAGTTGTCGAGCAGTTGGCATACATCCAGTCCATGCCATTTTCGGCTACGAGTGGCATGAGGCTTTGTGTCAATTCTTCTACTGTTTCATTGAATGCCTCTGATGGTGAGTGGCCGTTTTCACGTAATACTTCATATTGAGCAGCAAAAATACCTTGGATTGCGCCCATCAACGTACCACGCTCGCCCGTGAGGTCTGAGGTTACTTCACGATAAAAATCAGTTTCAAACAAATAACCAGAACCTACGCCAATGCCCATAGCAATACATTTTTCACGGGCATTGCCAGTGGCATCTTGGAAAACGGCAAATGATGAGTTCAAGCCTTTGCCCTCTACAAACAAGCGGCGAAGCGATGTACCTGAACCTTTGGGTGCTACCAAAAATACGTCCACGTCGGCTGGCGGTATGATATTAGTTTGGTCTTTGTAAGTGATACCAAAACCATGTGAAAAATACAAGGCTTTGCCTGCTGTGAGGTACTTACTAACGGTTGGCCATTGTGCAATTTGTGCTGCATCAGAGAGCAAATAGCATATAATTGTTCCTTTTTCGAGGGCCTCTTCGATTTCAAAAAGAGTTTCGCCAGGTACCCAGCCATCGGCTACGGCTTTGTCATAAGACTTACCACCTTTGCGCTGACCTACAATTACGTTAAAGCCGTTGTCTCTCATGTTGAGGCTTTGACCAGGCCCCTGAACGCCATAGCCGATAACGGCGATGGTTTCGGTTGCCAATACTTCACGAGCTTTTTCGAGCGAGAACTCGTCACGGGTTACTACTTCTTCGACTGTTCCGCCAAAATTGATTTGTGCCATTGTGTGTTATATAGTTATTGAAAAAAATTAAATTACTGATTTGTCAATGATTTGTTTAATTGTTTTTATAAATTCTTCTGTCTCTGGTATCAGGTGTTCGATGTCTTCTTTGGTAAAAACTTGTAGGTCTTTATAGTCGCTTTCTTGGCGTTTGTTAAAAAGTGTAGAATATAAATCGCCCAGTTTTTGAGATACAATACCCGTTTTTATAAATTCTTTAGAAAACATATTTAAAGCCCCACTATGAGTTTTTGTTCGTATTCTTCTTTGTGCGAAAAGACCAATCACTGCATAGAAAGAAGCATAGTACAGACGATTGACTGTTGCATTCCATCTGTTGGCATTTGCTAATATTTTAGCTTCTTCAATAGTTTCAAATGCTCGTTCAATACGGTATTTTATGATGTCTTCTCTTGTTAAATCAAATTGAAACTCCATCGTCTGCGATATTTAGATATATATCTGTTATACGTTGCCTTTGCCAATTTATTTTGTTCTCTATTAGACTACTTACACAGGCATCTATTTCTAATTCTGCCTCATAAATGTTATGTCTAATGGTATCAATTATTTTATAGTCTTTATCTACTGGCAAATCTGTCAAAATCAAAAAATCCCAGTCTGAATCTTTACGATAGTCGCCACGAGCTCGTGAGCCAAACAAAATCACCTCTGCGTTGGGGTCAAATTGTTGGGCTACGGCCTTTACTTTTTGGGTAACGGTTTCAAAAAGTTTGGTTCTAATTTTTTTCATCGCAACTAATTTTGCCACAAATTTACAAATAATACTCCCACTCAGCATCTTTGGGCAAAAATTCTACCAAGCCTCGTGATGCTTTGGCTACCGCAATACGACCCGAGCGCACAAACTCTAAAATACCATGCGGCTTGATATACTTAAAGAATGTTTGAATGTCGGCTTCTGTTCCCGATTTTTCGATGACCACAAAGTCTAAATCCCAATAAACGACCCATGCCTTATAGACCTTGTTAATGGTCTCAATGTCGAGTGCTTTGGTATTGACAGGTGTCGGTATTTTGAAAAGTGCCGTTTCATTATAAACACATTCTGAGTCCAGATGCCCAAAAACGGCATAAACCTCAATCACTTTACGAATCTGGCGTACCAGCTTTTCGACCTCCTCCCGCTTGTCGTGTTTAATAACAATCGTGTAGCGAGAAATCCCCTTGCGCTCAGTCTCGGACACCGTCAGGCTCTCAATATTGATACGCCGACGGGTAAAAATAATAGTAATTTTATTCAACAACCCGAAGGTATTTTGTGAAAAAATGCAGATGGTATAGTTGGTCATTTTTTTAGATGTGTGTTTTGTGATGTGAGATGCGAGTTTTGTGATAGAACTAAATGTAACCTGCATCTCACATCTAAGTTATTTTAAGGTTTCAAAATATTTGATTAGTCCGTTTAACATTTTTCTGCAAGCAATTATATTTTCAAATAATTTATCTACACCTTGCTGATTGCAATAGTTTAAGTCTAACGACAAAAACAATTGTGTTTCTAATTCATATAAAGAACCACGTGCTATGTAAAGAAATTGAGTTGTATCTTTTGCTGTATTTCTACCATGACCTTCGGCGATGTTAGACGGTATAGATATCGCACTTCGTCGCATTTGGCTTGTGAGCGAATACGTTTCTTCTTTCGGAAATTGGGAAGTGAGCAAATAAATATCAGAAACCAATAACCGTGCTAACTTCCAAACTTCTAACTCGTTATAACTTTTCATCTAACCATATTTTTAATAAACAACAGACATCTCGCATCTCGAAACCTACATCTAAAAACACTATTCCAGTCTAATATCTGCCACGGCTGCACCTGCTGGTACCATCGGAAACACGTTTTCTTCTTTTTCTACAACTACTTCCAGCAAATACGCCCCGTCATAGTTTAACATTCTGTCGAGCGATTCGCTCAGGTCTTCTCGGTTTTCGCATTTATGGCCTTCGATGCCAAAGCCTTTGCCAATCATAATAAAGTCAGGATTTTGTAGTTTTACAAACGAATACCTATTGTCAAAAAACAACTGCTGCCATTGGCGCACCATTCCCAGATAGTTATTGTTTAATATAATCAGTTTGACAGCCAGCCCACTTTGAGCAATAGTCCCCAGTTCTTGAATCGTCATCTGAAAACAACCATCACCGATAATGGCCACTACGGTACGGTCTTTGTTACCAACCTTTGCCCCAAACGAAGCAGGAATAGCAAATCCCATTGTACCTAAACCGCCCGAAGCGATGTACGAATGTGGGGTTTTGAATTGATAATACCGAGCCGCAATCATCTGGTGCTGACCTACATCGGCCACGATGCAGGCTTCACCATTGGTCTTGTCTGACAACATTCTGACCACTTCGGCCATCTTGATGTCGCCTTCGCCTCTAAGTTCTCTTTGGGTTATTTTTTGGTCTTCAATTATATCATATTTCTTAAATTCATTGCGCCAAGCCGAATGGTTATTGGCCTTGACCATTGGCAACAGTCGGGCCAAGGTTTCTTTGGCATCACCAATAACAGGCACTTCGGTTTTGATGATTTTATTGATTTCAGATGGGTCAATTTCAATATGAATCACTTTGGCTTGTGTAATAAACGTGCTGGCATCACCCGTAACACGGTCGTCGAAGCGCATACCAATCGCAATCACGACATCGGCTTGGGTTGTCAGTACATTTGTGCCATAATTGCCGTGCATACCGAGCCAACCCACATAATTGGGGTGGTCGATTGGCATAGCCGAAAGCCCCAACAACGTACTGGCGCATGGAATATCAGTTTTTTCGACAAAGGCTTTGAGTTCTTCCATCGCTTCCGAAATCAAAATACCTTGTCCGAAAAAAATATACGGTTTTTTGGCGTTATTGATTAGCTCGGCGGCACGGTCTAAGTGGCTTTGTTTTGGAACAACACGAGGTTTGTAGGTCAATAGCTGTGTTTTCTTTTCATAGCTAAACGTCTCTGTCATTTTATTAGCTTGGGCATCACGGGCAAAATCAATCACGACAGGTCCAGGCTTACCTGATTTAGCAATAAAAAACGCTTTGGCCAATACTTCGGGTACTTCGTTGGGGTCGGTTATCTGATAATTCCATTTGCAGACAGGCGTTGTTACACCAATAATATCGGTTTCCTGAAAAGCGTCTGTACCCAACAAAAACGATTTGACCTGCCCAATGATACAGACCATAGGCGTGCAATCAATGATGGCATCGGCGATAGGCGTAATGAGATTTGTACCACCCGGCCCCGACGTTACCAAGCACACACCCACTTTACCACTGGTGCGGGCGTAGCCCTGTGCGGCATGGCCTGCACCTTGCTCGTGGCGCACGAGTATATGATGGATTCTGTCCATATAGCCATAAAGAGCATCGTAAGTAGGCATGATGGCTCCGCCTGGGTAGCCAAAAATAGTATCTACGCCCTCAGCAATCAGACATTCCATCAATGCCTCTGCACCTGTAAATGATTGTTTTTGAGGAATTTCTGCACCTTCGATGTCGGTAGTAATGGCGGCGGCTTCTTGCTCGGCTACCATTGTTAAGTAATTTCCCATAGTTGGGGGTTGTTTATCAGATTTTATTTAATATTACTCATCAGATTATCAAGATCTTGTATGTCTTGTGGGCGGTTCAGCGCTTGTTTGTTCTTTATCAATTCTGGCAGGTTGATAAAATTAACTTTAATGCCATGTATGTCCAAAACTAATTTATTTTGGTAACATTCTTCAAACGTAACACCAACCGTAAAAGTCATCAGGTCTATCCAACTGTCATACCTACCAAAAGACAAAAAATTGGGTACGAGTGTAAAGTCAGCTACTTCAAATTCGCCATTGTTGTAGCCATAACGCTCCAATGAACGTACCAGCTTTTCGGCATTTTCTTCCGTAGAGTTCACAAAAATATCAATGTCGCCAGTAGTTCTATAATAACCATGGGCAATGACTGCGTGACCTCCCAAAACCACATATTCAACGTTTTCTTCGTTCAGTAGGCGTACGAGACTTAAATATTCGTCCTCCATTGTCTATGGGTGGGTTATTGGGATTGGCTTTATAAATATCTTTTGTAAACAATATAAGTTTCAAGGCAGCGTCCAATCGTTCTTGGTGAGTTTTGGCGTGCCAATATTCCTTATCGTATTTTGGAATATCGTCTGGATTTTGAGATTTTATAATCATAATCAAAGTTGCTTTTTTACAGTAATCTCATAGTTTCGGGTATATTATTTAGTTCAATGATTTATACTTCAATTTGGGTACTTTTACAAAATCGCTGTCGTTGGTCGAAAGCAAGATTAGATTATGGACAATGGCTGTGGCTGCAATGACGGCATCAGGTAGTTTTAGGCTTTTTTGTCTTCTTATTCTAATCGTTTTTAAGACGACATTCTCACCCAGCCCAAAGATATTTGCTGAGTTTACAAAGTCTATTGTGGCATTTTTGGCTACCTTGTTTGGGAAGAGCCAGCTCATCAGCTCAATTCTATTGATAATAGAAATTTGTTGTGCTTCTTCTTTCAATATTTTGATCATTAAATCCATACCCTCAGACGATAGATTGGCTCTAAGAAAATTAGCAAATACCGATGTCTCTATTAAATATTTCTTTCCCATTCGTTGCGTATGTTTGTAAAAAAACTATCCATTTCACTTTTTTCTTCATCAGGTAAATCTTTTAGGATACCAGCTAATTTCGACAAATCTTGTTTCGTCTTTTTCTTTTCAATCAGTCGATTGACGGCCTCAACCACAAAAACCTCAAAAGTTTGTATTTGCTTCATATCTTCTGGAATTTCTATTTTCAGAAACCCATTTTGTGGTTTTATAATCTGTCTGTATGCGTTCATGGCTTCGTTTGTTTTCCGTAAGTGTTTTCTTCTAATGTTATTTTCTTTTTGCCAAAAGTACGTTTGATGGTAACGGTCAAAATATTATCAAAGTCTAAGGCTTCTATTTTTGATATTGTGGGCTTGGTTTCGAGCTGTTTGGCTATTTCCAAAATCGTATCGCTATGGCCTACTACCAATACGTTTTTGCCTTTTATTTTTTTCAATCTATTCGTAATCTGCTCGGTTGGGCGAGGGTTATATTGTATCATTGTCAGTCCAAAAAGCTGTGCTGTTGGCGTTGCCGTCTGGCGAGTGCGTGTATAATTGGACGTAAAAACACTATCTATTTTTTTATCAGTCATCAACCGTGCCAAATCCTGCGCCCGCTCCAAGCCCGCCGCCGATAGGCTCGTTGTATCGCTACTGTTGAGCCGCTCGCCATGCCTAACGATATAAATATGGGTCGTTGAGCAAGCCGCAAACAAAGTAGCCGTTAGTATCATTAAAGCTATTCGTTTTTTCATGGTTAAGAATCTTTGCTAAGTAAAATGCTATATGGCTCAATCTCATAAAAACTTCGCTCCTCTCCGTTGGTTATACGCATCAACAAAAGGTAGTGCGACTAACTTAGGACAAATTACGTAGTTTTTATTTGAGATTAGTAGCTGAAAACCCTTTTCAAACTCATCTGTAAGAGTTTTGGCTAATGTTTCTGTCAAAAAAGTGCCATAAGTGGCATACTGATTGTCAGCTTGTTCTTGCTCTACAATTCTTTTACCAATCTCAAAATAAGTCATTATCATCAAATTATTGACCTGCTTGACCAACTGCTGCTGCGCCTGCTGCAATAACTGCTGAATATCGTTTATGAAACGTGGTTATATTTGCATTTTGAGTATCAATTTAGTTTTGTTGGTGATAACACCAACAAAGGCGTAAACTCCAACCGATCGGACTATTTGGGTCTGGATTTCAAATCCCGACCAGCGGGTGTAAATGGCATATTATTTAATGTATTTTGCTTGGTAAATATAATAGTCAACACAATCATTTGTTATCATTTTCGCCGTGTCTGTTTTTCTGAGTTTACGAGCGGCCAGGCTGTCCAATTCATTAGGGCCTGTCATCTCACGTGGCGTAAATAATATAGACTTATTGATTTTATATTCATTGCCACGAATGTCAATAAGTGCTATTTTAAATTCTACAATGTTTTCATATTCACCTACAAGACCAATTGCAATTGCATTAAACGATTTTTTGACAATTTCATATTCTTTAATATTGTAAGTAATACAAGTGTCCTGCGTTGTAGGAATATATAAAGAATCCCACAACTGAAATCGTAGGGGTGGGCTTGGAACAACGGGAAAATTATTTATTTGAGATTTAAAATGAATGGTTGATAATACTTCAATTTTTATTCTATCTAAAATTATATTTTTATCACTTTCATTATTAACGATAAAAGAAAGAATAGACTGATTAGATGGCAGTTGTAATTTGTTAGCATCAGGTACAAAGTTTTCATAGTTTTCATAATCTGATATACGTTTATTACTTTCAACAAAAGCTAATGGGAGAGGACTTAATCTTGCAACATCAATAAAATAGCATTTATCAACTGAAATGTTTTCATTAAAAGAAGAGTATGTACTTTTAATGACGTCGTAGATAAAACTTTGAAATAAAGACGCAATAGAAGCTAAAATTACAAGTTGGACTTTCATTGGCATTTTTGTTAATGTCTTTTTCATTATCTTGATATTTTGGTTACGTTTCAAAGTTTAGACCTAAACGATTTCGATGCTAAAAATACCTAAAAACACCACAAATCCACTACAATCTGTACCCATTTTTCTTGAATTTGTCCATTTTGGGTGCTTATATCCCGTGAGAAACATATCTCTGATAAACGAGGTCTACACTTTGACATGTGACCAATAATTTACCTGTACCGACAATCTGAACATATTCAGATTTAATATCTTTTAGTGGAATATCGTTTACTGTCTGGGCAAAACTTTTACTTGATAAGAATGCAATTAGGACAAGTAATTTTTTCATTTTTTTAAATAATTTTTGGTTAATAATTTCTTTGAGCTTCAGCCAATTTTATCAGCTTCAAGTATTTGGTTCAATCATATTTTACTTTACTATTTATCACTTATTTTAAATCCTATCGCAACTCTTTCTGTATTGTTTTGGTGCAAGTCGTCAATGCGGTCAAGTAGGTATTTAAAAGCACCGTCAATTTTTTCGTCCAATAGTTTTACTTCTTTCTTCAAATCGTCATTATCTCGTAACAAAGCCCTGTACCGAGCAAATGTCCGCATGATTTCAATGTTGATTTTAATGGCTTGAGGGCTTCTCAACACCGACGATAGCATCGCTACACCTTGTTCGGTAAAAGCCAGCGGATTGATACTCGAAAACTTTAAATTTTGGAGGTGGTCACAATTTGTGACCAGTTCATCTTTTTCGATTTTGGTCAGCTCAAACATAAAATCCTCTGGAAAACGGTCTAAATTTCGTTTCACCTGCTGTTTCAAAACCTTAGTTTCGACTTGATAAAGCATTGCTAAGTCGCTATCAATCATAATTTTACGTCCTCTAATTTCAAAAATTAGATTTACAAATTCGGGTTGTATTAGTTCTTGGCTCATTGTTAAAAAATATTTTATCCTTCATCTGTAACACAACCTTCACTTGCCGACTTTACGCTTCTGATGTATTTGCCCAAAATACCCTTCGTAAATCGTGGCTCTGGTTGCACCCATGCGGCACGGCGTGCGGCCATTTCTTGGTCAGAAATATGTAGTGTAAGTACATTGTTATTTACATCAATCGTAATTTTGTCGCCATTATTTACGAGCGCAATAGGGCCGCCATCAAAGGCTTCGGGCGTGATGTGGCCTACCACAAAACCATGCGTACCACCCGAAAAACGACCGTCAGTAATCAAGGCTACTTTATCGCCTAACCCTGCACCCATCACTGCCGAGGTTGGTTTGAGCATTTCGGACATACCCGGCCCACCTTTCGGCCCTGAGTTTCTAATCACAATCACCTGACCCGCCTTTATTTCACCTTTCGACAAAAACCCTATTACCTCCGACTCATGCTCACATACTTTGGCCTCGCCCTCAAAAAATGTCCCTTCTTTACCCGTAATTTTGGCTACTGAGCCTTTGGGCGCAAGGTTTCCATACAAAATCTGAATATGTCCCGAGCTTTTAATTGGGTTTTCTAAGGGGCGAATAATGGTTTGAGTTTCAAAGTCTAAATCAGGAATTTCTGCCAAATTTTCGGCTATGGTTTTGCCAGTTACCGTCAAACAATGCCCATGAATAAGTCCTTTGCTGTGTAAATATTTCATGACGGCTGGCACACCGCCGATTTCGAGCATGTCTTCCATGTAATATTTACCGCTCGGTTTGAGGTCGGCAATAAATGGTACACGATCGCTAACGGCCTGAATATCGTCAAGAGAGAGTGGCAAACCTGCCGCACGTGCGATGGCCAAAAAGTGTAAAGTTGCATTGGTCGAGCCACCCAAGGCCATTACTACTGTTAGGGCGTTTTCTAACGATTCTTTGCTAATAATTTTTTCGGGGGTCAAGTCCATTTCGAGCAGTTTTTTCATAGCTGCGCCAATTTTTTTGCACTCTTCTTGTTTGCCGATATGCGTGGCTGGATAGCTACTGCTAAATGGCAAACTTAGTCCCATGGCCTCGATACTGGCGGCCATGGTGTTGGCAGTGTACATTCCACCGCACGCACCTGCGCCAGGGATAGCGTTCTGAATCACGCCTTCGTAGTCTTCGTCTGAGATATTACCTGCAAATTTTTTGCCCAGTGCCTCAAAAGCCGACACTATATCAAGCTTCTGACCTTTGTAATGCCCCGACCGAATCGTGCCGCCGTAAACCATAATCGCTGGCCTGTCCATACGAGCCATGGCCATTACGGCACCAGGCATATTTTTGTCGCAACCTACTACGGCTATTACGCCATCGTACCATTGGGCTTGTACGACCGACTCTATCGAATCGGCAATTAAATCACGGCTTGGCAGCGAGTAGCGCATACCATCGTTGCCGTTGGTCATACCGTCCGACACGCCGATGGTGTTAAAAATCAAGCCAACCATATCGTTGGCCTGCACGCCTTGTTTGACATACACCGACAACCCGTTGAGGTGCATATTGCAGGTATTGCCTTCGTAGCCCGTACTGGCAATACCAATTTGAGGCTTCTGCATGTCTTCGGTCGTAAGACCCACACCATAGAGCATGGCTTTGGCGGCTGGGTTGGTTACGTCCTGGGTGAGGGTGCGGCTAAATTTATTGAGGGGCATGATAATCAATATTTGTTTTACTCTGATAGCGAAATTTCGCTAAATGCTAATTTACACTACAAAATAAATTTATTTTTACTACAAAAACAAAAAAACATTCGCCAAACTAATCTGACGAACGTTTTTTTAGAAAAATCACCAGAAAATATCAGCCAATTAACGGCGTATTGAGTTCGGCCAACGACGACAGTATTTCTTCCTGCGTTACTTCGTGTTCTTCCAATTTGCCCGACATATAGTTTTCGTAAGACATCATATCAAAATGACCATGACCACAAAGATTAAACAATATCGTTTTGGACTCGCCCGACTCTTTACAGGCTTGCGCCTCACGAATCACCTGTGCAATGGCGTGCGTGGCTTCAGGTGCTGGAATGATGCCTTCGGTACGAGCAAAAGTAATCCCTGCCTCAAAACATTCGAGCTGCTTGATGGCTACGGCTTCTATGATTTTGTCGTTGAGTAATTGGCTCACAATCGCACCTGCACCGTGGTAGCGCAAGCCCCCAGCGTGAATTGGGGCTGGTATAAAATTATGGCCGAGGGTGTACATAGGTATGAGCGGTGTCATGCCTATTGAGTCGCCGAGGTCGTATCTGAACACTCCACGGGTGAGTTTGGGGCAAGAAGCTGGCTCAACTGCTATGCAACGCACGTCTCGTTTGCCTTCGAGTTTAGACCGTAAAAATGGAAATGCAATTCCTGCAAAATTTGACCCACCACCAAAAGGTGCAATGATAATATCTGGATAGTCGCCTGCTTTTTCTAATTGTATAAGCGACTCTTCGCCAATAATCGTTTGGTGCATCAGTACGTGATTTAGTACAGAGCCAAGTGCGTATTTTGTGTTTTCGTCCATCAATGCACGCTCAACTGCTTCCGATATCGCAATACCCAAGCTACCCGGTGAGTTGGGGTCTTTGGCCAAAATCTGCTTACCTGCATCAGTCAATGTAGAAGGCGACGGGTGAACGCTCGCACCCCAGGTATTCATCATTATCTTGCGATATGGCTTGCCATCATAGCTTGCTTTTACCATAAACACCTCACACTCAATATCAAACATCTGGCAAGCAAAACTCAGCGCACTACCCCACTGGCCTGCGCCTGTTTCGGTAGTGATGCGCTTTACGCCTGCTTTTTTGTTGTAGTATGCCTGCGGAATAGCCGTATTCGGCTTGTGCGAGCCTGCTGGGCTGACACCTTCGTACTTGTAATAAATTTTGGCTGGTGTGTCCAATGCTTTTTCTAAACCTGTGGCTCTGAACATCGGCGTTGGTCGCCAAATTTTATAAATGTCTCGCACTTCGTCTGGTATTTCTACATATTTTTCTTGTGAAACTTCCTGCATAATCAAATCCATCGGAAACAGCGGCATCAACATCTCTGGGCCTATTGGCTCGTGCGTGCCTGGGTGAAGTGGCGGAAGCGGTTTGTTGGGCATATCGGCCACTATGTTGTACCAATGCCGTGGTATTTCATTTTCAGAAAGCGTAATTTTTTTTTGAATACTCATTGTAAAAACGTTAATTGGTTTTGATTTGTTAAAAATGTAAATTTGATAAATAAAAGTCTAAAAATCCAATAAACCCTGTTATAAATTTAATTATGAAAAATCACCTGCAAAATCAAGTCGTTATCGTAACTGGTGCAGCCTCGGGTATTGGGCAACAAGTAGCTATTCAGGCATCTGCTCGTGGTGGCTATGTAATTGCTACCGACATTGGTGCGGCTGGATTGGCAGAAACCCAAAAAATGATGACCGAAGGCCAGTCAGAAATCCACATATTAGATGTGTCAGAGGCTGCTGAAATAGAAATATTCGCAAAAAAAATCATATTAACTTTAAACAATCGCCCGTTGGTGTTGGTCAATAATGCAGGTGTTGCACTCGACTGTGGGCCATTTGTCGATACAACACTCGAAAATTTTGAATGGCTGCTGAATATCAATTTGTGGGGGGTTGTCAGAATGACGAAAGCCTTTGTGCCTTATCTGTTGGCACAAAACAGCGGCCACATTGTCAATATTTCAAGTGTTTTTGGGCTGGCTGGCTTTGCCAATCAGTCGGCTTACTGTACTGCTAAGTTTGGGGTGCGGGGTTTTACAGAATGCCTCAGAATGGAATTGTACGACACAAACATCAAAACGACAGTCGTTCACCCTGGCGGCATCAATACCAACATTGCCAGAGCGGCACGAGTTGGTGGCGAAATAACCCAAGAAGCTCATAAACGAAACACCAGAATATTTAACGAAAAACTAACACCAACATCGCCAGCCGAAGCCGCTCGGCAAATTTTGGAAGCCGTGCGTACCAAAAAAGAAAAGTTAGTGATTGGCTCAGACGGCAAACTCATTAACCTCATTACTCGTTTATTGCCTGTGGGCTATACCAAAATTTTCAAAAAACAATTGGAAAATGCCGAAAATACAAAATTCTAAATCAATAGAATGAAAGAAATAAAGGCAATCGTTGCAACTTACGACCAAATAGATCCCGCCCTAACCAAAGCGGCCATAGCGACTGTGGTTAGGGTCGAAGGCTCTTCATACAGGCGCACAGGCGCACGAATGTTAGTCATGGACAACGGCCAATGGATAGGCGGCATCAGCGGTGGTTGCTTAGAGGGCGATGCACTCAAACGAGCGAGATTAGCCATGGCCAAAGCCGAACCCAGCTTGGTAACTTACGACACCAGCGAAGACGACCAGCACCAGATTGGCGTAGGCTTGGGTTGTAATGGTGTAATAGACGTGCTGCTGTCGCCACTCGAAATTGGTAATTTGACTAATACGGTCGAAATTTTGAAAAGCTGTATGACCGAATGCCGTCAAACTCATATTTTGCTGACTGTCATATATTTAGAAGAAAAACACCCCACTTTACGAGCAGGCCAAATGATTAGATATACCGATTGGGATAGCTTATCGGTCTTTGAAGACGAAACTTTACAAACACAGCTCAACAAAACAATTGAAACGTACTTACAAAAAGGCCGCTCTCGTCCCAAAACGTTTCAGTTTGCAGACAGTACCGACATTGAAATTTTTATAGAAATATTACCTCCCGAAATTCATTTGGTTTTGATAGGCCACCAGTATGACGTACTGCCGCTGGCTCGGTTGGTCAAAGAAATTGGCTGGCGGAGTACGGTTGTAGCCAATCGGCAAAAAGTGATGCAAGAACTATTGACAGTTGCCAACGAATTGGTTGCACCCGATGATTTTGACCAAATACTAATCGACGACCATACGGCCATCGTTTTGATGGCACACGATTTTAAGACTGACAAATATAATCTTCCCAAAGTACTAAACACCCCTGCGCCCTATATCGGAATGTTGGGGCCGAGGGTACGAGCCGAAAAGATTTTTAATGAATTGGCAGAAGAACAAATCACAATTTCTGAAACCGATATACAGCGAATTTATGCCCCCGTGGGCTTAGACATTGGAGCGATTTCGCCCGAAGAAATTGCACTTTCGGTAGTGGCCGAAATTAGAGCCATACTCTCGGAACGTACTGGCGCACAACTCCGCCAACGCAACACTCCCATACATGAAAGAGACTAAATAAACCGTAAAATATAAAACCGTAAAACCGTAAAACCGTAAAATGTAAAAGTTAGAATTGTACGATAAACCTGTATAAAAACTTAGTTGGTCAAAGTCCAAATTCTTTCATGATGTCTTCATTTAAAATACTTTTCACTGTCCGTTTTTCACTATTCACTATTTATGCTAACCTCTGTCGAAGACGCTACTCGTATTATTTTAGAAAACTGTATTGATTTTGGTTCAGAAACCATTGGTTTTGAGCAATCTCTGCGCCGTATACTGGCCGAGCCGATTGTGGCCGACCGAGCTTTTCCACCCTTCGACCGTGTAACGATGGACGGTGTGGCAATAACTTGGCAAAGTTATGAATCGGGTAATAGGTATTTTGAAATAGAAAGTACACAAACCGCTGGTGATGCCAAACATACGCTCCAAAATCCAAAAAATTGTGTAGAAGTAATGACAGGTGCAGCCATGCCCAACGGTACAGATTTGGTGGTGCGTTACGAAGATTTAGAAATAATTGACGGCACAGCACAAATCGTAGCCAACATTCGGGCCAATCAAAACGTACATTTTCAAGGCGAAGACCGCCGTGCTGGGCAGGTTATTTTACAGACAAACACGCTAATTGGCCCGCCCGAAGTAGCTATTTCGGCCAGTGTGGGGGCAAGCCTTATACAGGTCAAAAAACTGCCATCGGTCGTCATTATTACGTCAGGCGATGAATTAGTGGCCGTCAGCCAAACGCCTCTGCCGCAGCAAATCCGTAGCTCAAACGTGTATTGTATTTCGGCTTTGTTGCAGTTTTATAAAATCAAAACAGACTTCGTTCACATTCCAGACGACTTACCTACTACCCAGCAAACAATCGAAAAGGCCCTCGACAAATACGATGTTTTGATTTTGTGTGGAGGAGTGTCGCAGGGCAAAAAAGACTTTATTCCCAAAGCATTGGCCGACTGTGGCGTTCATAAACATTTTCATAAATTGAGCCAACAGCCTGGCAAGCCATTTTGGTTTGGGCGCAAGGCCAACAAAGTCGTTTTTGCATTGCCCGGCAATCCTGTATCGTCTTTTGTGTGCGCTCGGCGGTATTTTATTCCGTGGCTAAGGCAGTCGTTGGGGTTGGTGGCTATGGACAACGTTTATGCGGCTCTTGCCCAAGACTATATTTATACCTCGCCGCTGACGTATTTTTTGCAAGTACAGCTTTACCAAGAAGGTGCAACGCTCATGGCTCGCCCCATGACGGGCCACGGCTCAGGGGATTTTGCCAATCTAATTGACACACAGGCTTTTATGGAATTGCCACGAGACCAAAACGAATTTAAAAAAGGTGATGTGCTACCGCTTTGGAGGTATGATTTGGTGTTGTGAGAATCTTGTAACTAATATTTTTGCCGATATTGCGTTATCTATAAAAACCACTTGACTATGAAACCATCGCTACTGATTTTGATTTTTCTTGCGCTCTCTGTCAATGGTTTTGCGCAGTCGTTTTCATTTCGTTTACAGACAGATATTCCTGTTAGTGTCAATAATAAAATATTAGAAAACCCTTGGGCTGGCGGACTCAATAGCGCACAGTTTAGCAAAATGGACTTGAATGCCGACATGGTCGAAGACCTCGTAGTTTTTGACCGTTCGAGCAATAAGATAAGCACATTCGTAGCCACAGAACGACCAGATAATTCTTTTTTCTGGAAACATGAACCTCGCTATCAATTGCTTTTTCCTACCGATTTAAGAAACTGGGTGCTGCTCGTAGACTATGACAAAGACGGACGTAAAGATCTGTTTACAAGCGCAGTAGCAGGCATAAGAGTCTTTAAAAACATAGCTTCTGGTAACGGTTTTGCGTGGCAGCTTACTTCTGGACTGCTCCGAACAGAAGGCTTCTCGGGCAACATCAATCTTTATGTACAAGCTACAGACCTACCCGCCGTTACCGACTTAGACAATGATGGTGATATTGATATTCTGGCTTTTGATTTTTCGGGAAATACAGTTGAGTACCACCAAAATTTTAGCGTAGAGCGAGGCAACAAAACCCCCTTTGAATTTAGAAAAGTAACAACTTGCTGGGGTAATTTTTTTAAGGAACATTGTAACGATTTTAAGCTCGGCCAAACCTGCCCAACTCTTTCAAATTTGCCCACAAATGGCAGAATTGCTCATGCTGGTAACTCAATATGGGTAGGCGACGTAAACGGCGATAGCAAAAAAGATATATTGTTTGGACACGTTACTTGCCGAAACACAGCCGTACTTTACAACACAGGTGAAAATGGTTTTGCGGCCAACGTTACGAGTTTTAGTAAAGATTTTCCAGCTCAAAATCCAATCAACTACTCTGTTTTTCCGTCTGTTTATGTAGAAGATTTGGATTTTGATGGGCGCAACGACCTTGTGGCTACTCCGACCGTTACCGTAAACGAAGGCAATCTGATTGATTTTAGTAGGTCGAGTTGGTTTTATAAGAATGAAGGCACAAACGCCGCACCCAAATTTGTTTACAAACAACCCGATTTTATACAAAACCAAATGATTGATTTGGGCGAAAACAGCGCACCGCTCTTGATAGATTTGGACGGTGATAGCGACTTAGATTTGTTGGTAGGAAACGCTGGCAAACGAGACGACAAAGGCACATACCGAGCGAGTATCGCTCACTTCAAAAACAATGGCACAGCCACCAAACCCGCCTTTGAACTCGTAACAAATGACTTTTTAGGACTTGCTCAAAAACAACAGTTTTTTAATGCCAAACCTTTTGTGGCTGACCTAAATGGCGATGGTTCACCTGATATTGGCTACTGGGCAAATAGCTTTAATGGCATGGAAGTCAAGTACATACCCAACTCGGCAGCACGAGGGAGAGCCTTTCAGTTGGATACTGCTCAAACTACTAAATTACCCAAAATAGCCAATTTTAATAGTGGCGATAACCTGCTTTTTTATGATTTAAACAACGATGGACTGATGGATATTTTAATCGGAAAAAGTTCAGGAAATGTAGAATACCACCAAAATTTAGGCAATGCGAAACAGCCGCTATATAGTTTAGAATCAGACAAATGGGGTGGCTTCGATGTTAATTTCAATGCCTCTGCACGTAGTTTGGTAGTAGCCGACCTCAACAACGACCGCCAGCCCGAACTCATCGCCAGCGACTATTATGGAGCTGTTACGGTCTATTCAGATTTTGCCAAACCCAACACCATTCTCAAAGCCGACAGTAACCTCGTTTTCAATGAATTTCAGAACAAAAATATGTTTGCAAGATTGGGTAATTCACTTTTCTCGACCCTTGGCGACTTAGACGGCGACCAGCTTCCTGACTTACTTTTGGGTAGTAACACAGGCGGGCTTTCGATTCTAAAAAATACATCGCCCAAAGGCACTCCAGTACAGATTCAGACCGATTTGATTGTATATCCAAACCCAACCGACCGATTTATTTATGTGAAAGTACCTGCCGAAGGTGTTTTGACTCTTTATAATTTGGAAGGAAAACTCATACAACAAATCGCAGCCAGTCGTTCGGACGCTGACTATTCGTTTGACGTTCAGAGTCTATCAACAGGTATATATTTTGTCAAATATTTAGGTGAAAGTTTACCGACAAAAACGCAAAAAGTATTGATAATTAAGTAGTGAATAGTGAAAAACGAATAACGAAAAATGTTATAATTAGTCAAGTATTTAATATAAATCAAAACATAATTCATTTATAAACAACTATTTATGAAAAAGTATATTTATTTTTTATTCGCTATTTTTTTGTTTGGCACAACGGTAGCCATGGCTCAAACGGGCGTGGTTAGTGGCACAGTTACAGACGTTCAAACCCGTGCGCCTTTGCCATTTATATCGGTCTATTTGAGCAATACCTCTTTTGCTACTCAGACAGACACACTCGGTAAGTTTAGATTGACCAATATACCAACTGGCAAATACAGTTTAGTAACTTCGATGATTGGCTATCAGACTGTTTATCAGACTATTAGCATTGGCAACAAGCCCATTGAACCACTTACAATCAAAATGCAAGTAGCCGAAAACGTATTGACAGAAGTATCGGTCAAAGGCAAAAGAGATAAAAAATGGGTCAATCAGTTAATGGTTTTTGAAGACGAGTTTTTGGGTAATGGCTCTTTTAGAAAACAGTGTAAAATAATGAATAGCTGGGTGTTA
>JAYVJH010000499.1:0-2917 GCA_043769455.1 Runella sp.
TTACTTCTATTTATTGGCGCAAACCTACAAATACCGTTTCAGGCACGGCTCAAAAACGTAACGGGAAAGGTTTTTGTGAGTGGTATCGTTGAAACAGACGGCACGATGTCCGACCTTAAAGTTGTACGAAGTTTGCACCCGCTCTGCGACAAAGAAGCCCTACGAATCATGGGGCTTTACAAGGCTTGGACACCCGCCCAAAAAGACAGCCAGCCCGTGAGGCAGGTAACAGTTTTTCCTGTTTTGTTTCCAGACACACCAGTGCTAAACTATGACAGTACAAGCCATAGCACGACCCAATATTTTGATAAATTTTTTAAACCAACTACCAATCCCGATAAGTACGCCCACCAATTTGTTGTGCCATTAGACGAAACAGGTTTTGTGGCTGGTGATGTGATTTTTACTGACTTGAAAACAGAAAAAAGTAGAGTCATTGCCACTTTCATATCAAAAAAAGAAATGTGGCATTTGTATGACAATACCTCAAATATAGATTCTGCCGAGGTATTTACCGTTTCGGCACTTGGTACTGACAACGTACACTACGCACCAGTCGTAACCCGAAAAACCGATGGTACGATGATTGCTTACAAGCTAATGAATACTTTTGTTGAACCAAGTATCGCACTTAATTATTTCCCAAACGGATTGCTTCAAAATAAATATGAAACGGTCGAGGGCGGTAAAATTGAAACAAGTTGGTATCAGAACGGCCAAGTTGAACAATTAAAAGAATCTTATAAGAAAGAATCGGCAGAGATAAGCAAAACGTATGTTACGAGTTTTTGGGATAAAACTGGCAAACAATTAGTGAAAGATGGAAATGGCTGGCTTTCTCAGAACATAGGCCAACAAACTGATAACTATAAGCAGGGGGGCTTGACAGAACAAGGCGAAGTTAGAGACGGACTAAAAGTAGGCAAATGGACAGGAAAGTGGGCTGATAGCACCTTATTTTATGAAGAAATATACAAAGACGGCGAAATAAAAGAGGCTTTCGCTATTCATGACGGCCAAAAAGTACCTTACACCAAAGCAGGAGAACAGGCCGAGTTTAAGGGTGGCACTTCGGCTTTGTTACAATTTTTGAGTCAAAACATAACTTATCCACGCCAGGCTTCTCGAATGAATATTTCTGGCAAAGTTTATTTGACATTTACAATAAATACACTGGGGGAAGTTCAAAATGTAGTCTTAGTCAAAGGCATCGGCGGCGGTTGCAACGAAGAAGCCATGAGGGTAATAAGAAACACAACAGGACGATGGAAACCAGGCTTTATGAGAGGTAAAGCCATAAATGTAAAGTATGATTTGCCCATTAGTTTTATTTTAGAATAATTATACCTTGAAACTCCACCCAACTCGTATTTACCGCAAAGGAGAGCGTGCCTATTTTGGTGGCTCGCTCAACGATGCCATTTTGCATTGGCCAAACATCGCCGACTATCACGTAGTTGGTGGCCATACCTTGACCATTGACCCAAAAATAACAGACCAAGGCGTACTAAAACTTTTTACCGAAGCCGAGGCAACGGGGCTTTTGTTGTTGCAGCAAGGCTACTTTTTGCTACATGCCAGTTCGGTTTTAATCAACGGTCGGGCTTTTGTTTTTTGTGGTACGCCAGGTGCGGGCAAGTCCACTACGGTAGCGGCTTTTGTGAAGGCAGGCCACGCCCCATTGGCCGATGACATGACTGTCATAAAATTTGACCAAAACCGCCACCCTTTTGTAGTGCCGCAGGGGCCAAATATCAAAATTTGGGAAAATACTGCTAATCTTTTAGACTTCGACAGGTCGAAACTTAGCCCTTGTTTTGAAGGCCACGATAAGTATTATTATAGTTTTGAAGGTCAATATCCTACTGAGCCTGTACCGTTGGGAGGTATTTATTTACTACATCGCTCCAACCGCTTTGCTCAAAATCAGCCATTGGCTTTTGGCCAAGTGCCTTTTGAACTCAGCAAGCATTTTCCGCTGCCACATCAGTTACTCAAAGGTGAGTATCTCCAAAAGCACTTTATTGAATGTTTGAACATAGCCAAGAACACCCCCATAATGCGCCAGCGGCGACCAGAAGGCTTTGAGAACTTAATGAAATGGGTGGAGATGGTAGCGTAATATACACTATGTCGCCTGGGGGGCTACACCCACTAATTCCTACGGTCTATTTCGTCTCTGATTTTGGCGGCACGCTCGTACTCTTCATGGCTGAGAGCTTCGGCAAGTAGCTGATTGAGTTTGTCTAAATTCAGATTTTTGAGATGCTGACCTGTGGGGCGAGGCTTGGCAGTGCTTGGCGATTCAGACTCATCATCGTCCTCGTTGTTGTCTTTTTGTGTAGTTTCTACACCCGCCTCTGTGAGTATGTTTTCAAATGTAAAAATGGGGATATTGAACCGAAGTGCAATCGCAATAGCATCAGATGGCCGAGTGTCAATGACAGTATCTCTCATACCATCGGTACAAAACAGCCGAGCAAAAAATATACCCTCACGCAAATCTGAGATAACTATTTCTTTGATTGTGTAGTTAAATGCCTTTGCAAACGACTTAAAAAGGTCGTGTGTCATGGGTCTATTTGGCTGAATCTTCTCGATTTCTATCGCAATAGCTTGTGCTTCAAACATACCAATAATAATCGGTAGCCGACGGTTGCCGAACTCTTCACCCAAAACTAACGCAAATGAGCCAGTCTGCTGCTGGCTCGGCGAAAGCCCTAATATTTCTAATTTAATTTTGTCCACTTCGTTTTGTTTAGAGGCTAAAAAATACCCAGTTACAAAAATACAAAAACCAGTTCGATTTAATTCATTTCAAAACAGATTTTAAAAAAATTACGGTAGTGCTATAAATATGGTGCTGGCTTTGTAAAAACCAGCAGGGGTGTTATTTTTGTTTATCAAAGACTTAAAT
>JAYVJH010000500.1:0-2900 GCA_043769455.1 Runella sp.
CGAAAATTACGTTTTATACTTTTTTAATCAAACAAAAGACTGATTTTTGATTTGGGCGTGTCAGAATTGAACTATTCCGATACAGAAAAAATAAACCAGAGTAGCTTTCAAATATCTGGTTGTATTTGAGTGAAATTATGCTATTTTTGCAACCCCATTATAATTTTACTTCATGAATGAGTCAGTACAAAGCGTTTCCCGACCACAAGTCGAAGCGGTTTGGGTGAGTTGTTTGCAAATTATCAAAGCAAACGTACCCGAGCAGAGCTTCAAGACTTGGTTCGAGCCTATTGTACCACTCAAATTAGAAGGTAGTACGCTGACGATTCAGGTACCCAGCCAGTTTTTTTATGAATGGCTCGAAGACAACTTTGTGCATGTGCTGCGCCGTGCACTCGACTACGCCATTGGCCGTGGAGGGCTACTCGAATACTCAATAATAGTGGACACAGGCGGCGACCGCCAACAACCTATCAGAGTTAACTTTCCGACCACAAAATCGCCTGATATTGCTGAATTTAGAAAACAAAGCCCGCCCGATTTTCGGAATCAGCAGCAGCCACGCCCCAAAGAAAACGCCAACGCACCAGCCGAGACCTATCTCAATCCCAATTATCTGTTCGATAATTATATAGAGGGCGATTGTAACCGCTTGGCCCGCTCGGCAGGAATGGCAGTAGCCAAACGACCAGGTAGCACGGCTTTTAACCCATTGCTGATTTATGGCGGTGTAGGACTTGGCAAAACACATTTGGTACAAGCCATTGGCAACCACATCAAAGGGCATTTGAGCAAAACGGTGCTGTATGTGTCGTCTGAGAAATTTACCAATCAGTTTATTAACTCCATCAAAAATAACACACTCCAAGATTTTACAGAGTTTTATACCAAAATAGACGCACTTATTTTGGACGATGTGCAGTTTTTGTCGGGCAAAGAAAAAACGCAAGATACGTTTTTTCATATTTTTAATCATTTGCATCAGTCAGGTAAACAGATAATTATGACCTCCGACCGCCGCCCAAGCGAGTTGCAAGGACTGCAAGATAGGTTGTTGTCGAGGTTTAAGTGGGGGCTAACGGCAGATTTGCAACAGCCTGATTTTGAGACTCGTATCGCAATCATTCAGCGCAAACTACAAGAAGAAGGCATCAACATAGATTATGGTGTTATTGAGCATATTGCCCATAGTGCCAATACCAATATCAGAGAACTCGAAGGGGTTATTATTTCGCTCATGGCGCAGTCGTCGCTTGTGAGGCGAGATATTGACATTGATTTGGCCAAAAGCGTACTCAAAGACATCGTCATGGCCGAGGCCAGGGTAGTCAATATTGATACGATTCAGGAAATGGTGAGCGACTATTTTGATATTTCGGTAGCCGATTTGAAAGGAAAAAGTCGTGTCAAAGAGTTGGTTTATCCTCGGCAGGTAGCTATGTACTTTGCCAAAGAACTCACAGACCTGTCGCTCAAAGCCATTGGTACTAACTTTGGTGGGCGAGACCACAGCACAGTCATTCATGCCGTCAATAGCATTAACGAAAATATGGTCAAAGAAGACAGTATCAGAGACACGATTCAGAAACTGCGGAGTAATTTTGTGTAAATTGCGCTATGCTCACCATCAAACTGTTCCAACGTCAGCAAATTGACGATAGCCTCTGGAATGATTTTATTGACAATTCTCCCCAAAAGATACTCTACGCATACACTTGGTACTTAGATATTGTTGCGCCTCGCTGGGCGGCCTTGATTGCCGAAGACGATCAAGGTTGGTTGGCGGTACTTCCCATTCCGTTGTGTCGTAAATTTGGTTTTTGGGTTGTGCAGCAACCTTTGTTTTGCCAAACGTTAGGTGTTTTTTTTAGAGATAACGAAGTTGATAAAAGTATCTCTGAGCAATTAGTAGCACAGTTGCTTACCGAATACCGTTATATTTCGGCCTATTCAGGAATTTTTTTTGGTGCATCGCTACCGATTCAGCGAAGCCATCGCCTGCACTTTACTCAAATTTTGGATTTAAGACAAAACTACCAGACGCTCAAAAAAAAGTATTCGACAGACCGAAAAAATAATCTCAAAAAAGCACAAAGACACAATTGGCAAGTTATCGAAAGTACTGATATAGAACCAATTATTGTTATTTTTAAAGCTAATCATGCCCATAAAATTGAGGATGGCGTATCAGAAGATGCATATTGTTTGTTGAAAAAAGTATTTGAAAAATTAGTAGAAAAAAAAGCTGTAAAATTACTCTATACCCTCAAAGACAATCAGATAGAAGCAGGGGCGATGTTTGCTATTTATGCTGGCAGGATTATTTATATTTTCAATGCCGCAACACCAACAGGCCGCCAGTACAATGCCCGTACGCTGTTGATTGACAGTGTATTACAACAGTATGCCGAGTCTGTTTTTATATTTGACTTTGAAAGCCCAATGATAGACTCAATCAGTAGTTTTTATGCGAGTTTTGGTGCAGATAAACTATATTTTGAAGAATTAAAATATAACAATTTGCCATTCCCATTCAAACAAATACAACGCTGGCGGCTTGAAAAGTGAGTAAAAGATACTATCTTTGTGGCTCGATTCTTGCGCCCGTAGTTCAAGGGCGGTGCGACGATTGGCTATAATTGTGGTTGTTGAAAATAGAAAATAAATGCGCCCGTAGTTCAACGGATAGAATTGTGGTTTCCGGTACCATAGATAGGGGTTCGAGTCCCTTCGGGCGCACAAAGTAAATTTACAAGTGATTGATTATTAAATACTTATAAATAAAAATATCCCCTATTTCTCAATAGAAGACACCATAGGGGACACTTTTTTGAAACTTACCGAAAAAAAGAAATTGTAAATTCGTCTGGTTCGTCCCTGTTATCATTCACCTCAGCAAC
>JAYVJH010000501.1:0-1780 GCA_043769455.1 Runella sp.
ACTTGCTGTAAACCAAAGGCATCATCAATTTTGTCGAGTGTCCATTCTCTAAAATTACTTTTTTGCATAGCTTCATTGTTTGTACAAATATAAAACTAAAATTTTAAAGTTAGTTTTGTTTGCCTCTAATCTTACCATTTTGACTATTACCGCACAAACTGCCCCAAAATGCCTTCTAATTGCTCTGGCTTGACATAGCGGGCAATGATTTTTTTGTTGCTGTCCAATACAAATATCGTAGGGTACTCAAAAATACCCATCGCCCCAAACTGTGTTCGTGCGCTGGCATCTCTTACGTTTATGAAGTCCTGCGTTTTGTATTTTTCTATAAATGTCGTCAATGGCTGTAAACTTGGTTGTACGCTTAGTGCGTAAATGGCTACGTCTTGCTTTGTGTTTTGTCTAAAAGCCACCAGCTTCGGTGCGGCCTCTCGGCAATGGCTACAATCGGGGTCATAGACAACAATAACGGTAAATTTGTTTTTGAGGTCATAAATCGAGATGGGCTTTTCGTTTATGTCGGTCATCGTCAAGTTCTGATAAGTACTTCCAATGGCTACCTGTGCCTTGATTTGCCTTAATTCTTTTATTTTTTGTAGCGTACTTGCGTCCCAGTTGGCAGCATCTCCCTCTACATATTTGGTTACGATATGGCTATACAAACCGTCCAATTCTACACTTGGCGTATTTTCTATTCTTTGTGCAATGATTGTTACCATATATCGGCGCAAGTCAGCGGCGGTTTTGGTTTTTTCAAGAATATAATCAAAAGTTTTTATCAATTCGTCTTGCGGCAATGGTGGTAGGTTTTTCAAGAAAGTATCTAATCGTTTGGGCATGGTGCTGGTGTTAATCATGCGGTTGTCGTTCAGAAACATATTGTCAAAATAGTGCATTCGGGCATATTGTGCCAAGTAAGCCGAGTCTTTGGTAGTGAGTTTTTGGACAGGTAAGATGGGCTGGCGAGGCTCTTGAAACGATTTGAGAAACCGAGTGGTGAGCATAAGTGGGTATTTTTTGAGAAGCGAGTCCACCGCTGTTTTTACTTCTTCATTGAAAGCCCCAAAGCGAGCCACCCATCGTGGGTCGCTATCGTCGCTGATGTTGAGCTGTTGGCGGTAGAGCAAGGCTCTTGCATAACGGCGGCGCAGGCTACGCTGGTAGTCGAACATAACCGAGTTTTCGAGCGAGTTTTTAAATTGAATCGTTCCAACAATATCTTTGGCATCTAAGGCTATTTGAAAGTATTGGCTCTTGTCGATTACCACATCAAAGCCTTTGCCAATACCCACAATTCTATACATACCAGCTTCGAGGGCGTAAGTATCTGCAAATATAAATCGGCCTGTGGCATCGCTAACGGTGGTGTCTATTGGCTGGTTGTCGTTGTTGAAATATTGAGTCAAAACCAAAGCTGTTGGCTGTAAATTGGCCACTCGGCCTTCTATCTTGTAGCCTTTTTGTGCAACTGCCAAAGTACTGACTATGAGTAGTAAAAGCGTTTTTTTGAGCATAATTGTTTGATATTTTTTGTAAAAGGTTATTTTTTACCACGAAAGACACAAAAGTTCACAAAAATAATTGTGTCAAAACTTCTTGTGGTCTTTTGTTATTTTTGTGGTTGAATAATCACAAAAACTGTTGTGCAATCGTGGTTTTTGTAAAATCGATAAATTTATAGCCACTCTACCCTACTAAAAACAAAATTTATTAGGTACAGAAAACGGGAAGTGCGAATTTTGTGGTAATCACACTACATAAAATCACACCTCCCATGAAC
>JAYVJH010000502.1:0-2453 GCA_043769455.1 Runella sp.
AAGTGCGGGCATTGAAAGAAAAACTCGAAGCCCTGCGCCTCGAAGCCGACCAAGCCGAGCGCAGTGGCGACTATGGCCGTGTGGCCGAGATTAGATACGGGCAAATTCCAGAATTAGAAAAAAATCTTCAAGATACTGGACATAGGACTCAAGACTCTGGACTTATTACTGAGGAGATTACGCCCGAAGACATTGCCGAGATTGTGGCCAAATGGACGGGTGTGCCTGTGAGCCGAATGTTGCAGTCGGAAAGAGAAAAACTAATAGACCTCGAAAAAGAACTACACAAGCGAGTAGCGGGCCAAGAAGAAGCCATCGAGGTAGTGGCCGATGCCGTGCGTAGGAGTAGAGCGGGGCTTCAAGACCCCAAAAAACCAATCGGTAGCTTTTTGTTTTTGGGACCAACGGGCGTGGGTAAGACTGAATTGGCAAAGACTCTGGCCGATTATTTGTTCAATGACGAAAACGCCATGGTCAGAATTGACATGAGCGAGTACCAAGAAAAACACACCGTGAGCCGTTTGGTGGGTGCGCCCCCAGGCTATGTGGGCTACGATGAAGGCGGCCAACTGACAGAAGCCGTGCGCCGAAAACCGTATAGTGTCATACTATTGGACGAAATCGAAAAAGCCCACCCAGACGTTTGGAATATAATGTTGCAGGTGTTGGACGATGGCCGCTTGACCGATAACAAAGGCCGAACTGCCAATTTCAAGAACACCATTATCATCATGACTTCAAACATTGGTAGTGAGTTGATTATGGAAAAATTTGCGGAGGCTGGTAATAAAACAGACAACGGCTGGAAACTTTATTTTAAGGAAGAAGCCAAAGAAGCGGTAATGGATTTGCTTAAAGCCTCTGTACGCCCAGAGTTTTTGAACCGAATTGACGAAATAGTATTGTTTGACCCACTGTCTAAGGCCGATATTTTGAAAATTGCAAAGATTCAGTTCAAAGTAATACAAGACCGCCTGGCAGAACAAGGCATTACGATTGAGACAACAGACGAAGTACTAAGCAAACTATCGGACGAAGGCTACGACCCCGCTTTTGGTGCAAGGCCACTCAAAAGGGTGTTACAAAAACGAATATTGAACGAACTCTCTAAGCAAATCTTGAACAATAAAATCAGTAAAGACTCGGTAATTTTGATGGAATCTGACACCGAAGGGCTACTTCGGTTTGAGAATGTGGTTGGGGCGTAGTCGTTCTTTATATCAAATTATGGTAGTGCCTTTAATATAATGCTGTACATTGTATCAAAACACATTTCAAGCCAATGTTGAGCATTGTATTAGACTATGAAAAAACAATAGAATATTCTGTATTTTTTATCTAAATAGCTTTTTTTAACATCATTTTGGTAAGATTGCCATAGAAATTTTTTAAATATACTCTTAGATATTTTGAGTTTTGGTGATACCGTTTCTAATTTTTTGACCAATGTAGTAGCTTTGTGGCAGGTGTTAATAATGGTGGACTAAACAACTATGATACCAGAGAAATTCAACATAAATTAGATAAGGTGTTATTAGAAAAAGAGAAACTGAAAGCAGAGAAAGATAGAGCGGAATTAGAGGTAAAATATTGGAGAGAAAAATTTGAAAAACCACGTTAAATGCTTAAATTTGGTTATGGTAAATATAGAAATAGATAAGCTAACCAATTCAATTATAAACGCTGTAACAGGCGATGTTTTTGATACAGAACTGATTGTGGCTACAATACAAGAACTTAAAACCACTAAAAAAGAGTGGCGTTTTGATTGGGTAAAAGAATTTACGAAAGGGATAGTATATAAACTGGTCATCGAAAGTAACCCAAAAGTATTACAAGGGTTACTCAGTTTGGTTGATCAAAAAGACCATACCTACGTTTCTTTAGTAGAAAATGCGCCTTACAATATTGGGGCAAATAAAGTGTATGAAGGTGTGGCGGGCAATTTGTTCGCTTTTGCTTGTAAAGTTGCTTTTGAGCGAGGATATGAAGGCTATATTTCGTTTCATGCCAAAACAGAATTGGTCGAACACTATATAAAATCATTAGGGGCAAAACGCATCAATACACAACTAATGTACATAGATACAAAAGAAGCAACTATTTTAGTAAATCGTTATTTTAAAAATTTTGAGATATGAAAATCATACGAGAGCCTAAGGGTGTAGTCTTTACAGTAACAGGTCAAGGTTTGACTGAAGCTGAAGTATTGCAATTGTCGGCAATAATCAGAAAAGGAAAAGTGGATAATAAAAAGAAAAACACCTCCCTCAACGAGCTGGCTTTTGCATAGCAAATACGTACTCCAATTCCCAAAATCTTTAAACCGTTGGTGGTTTGATAGTTGGCTTAAAAACCGGCCGCTTGGGAGCGGCAGGTTTGATATCCTCAGCCAAGGCGTGCTTTGGCTCTACTAATTCATCACTAATGATCGATGACCCACGACTCATGAC
>JAYVJH010000503.1:0-2878 GCA_043769455.1 Runella sp.
GGACCCTGACCGTAAGGCATTTTATGAGTTTCATGCGTCGTTTCAAGAACCTTGGGACGGCCCTGCATCGATTTCATTTACAGATGGCAAAATAATCGGTGCAACCCTCGACCGCAATGGCCTACGTCCGTCTCGGTTTTGGGTACTCGATGACGACACCGTTATCATGGCCTCAGAAGCAGGCGTACTTGATATTGACCCGGCCAAAGTAGTATCCAAAGGGCGTTTGCAGCCTGGGCGTATGTTTGTGGTGGATATGGAAAAAGGCCGAATTGTACCAGACGAAGAACTCAAAGCCGAAATTTGCGCTCGCCAGCCGTATCAGAAGTGGCTCGATGAGCATAAAATCAAGATTTCTGAATTGCCATCTTCGCCTCGCCCGTTTACACATTATTCAGACGAAAATTTATTGAAACGTCAAATCTCGTTTGGCTTTACGTCCGAAGATCTCAGAATGGTATTGGGGCCAATGGCCGAGAGCGGAGTAGAGGCCGTAGGCTCGATGGGAACAGATGTGCCGCTGGCGGTGCTGTCTGACCAAAGCCAACATTTGGCCAATTATTTCAAACAACTTTTTGCACAAGTAACCAACCCACCAATAGACTCCATCAGAGAGCGATCTATTATGTCGCTGATTTCGTTTGTAGGTGCCGGCGAAAATATTTTGACTGAGTCGCCCAAACATTGCCGCCAAATAGAACTCGACCAACCCGTGCTGACCATCGAAGAGTTTGACAAATTGCGCTGGGTGGACAAGGAGCATTTTCAGGCCAAAACAATCAATACCTATTTTAGAGCAGACCAAAAAGGTGATGGCCTCAAACGTGCCTTAGAGCGCATTTGTCGCTATGCCGAAGATGCCATCGAAGACGGTTTCGAGATTATTATACTCTCTGACCGAGCCATCGACACCGACCACGCACCGATACCGTCGCTGTTGGCTACATCGACCATTCACCACCACCTGATTCGTAAAGGACTTCGGGGCAAGGTCGGTATTTTGGTCGAGGCTGGTGATGTATTTGAAACGCATCATTTGGCCACACTCATTGGCTATGGCGCAGCGGGTGTTTGTCCATACATGGCCTTTGAAACGATAGATTATATGAGTCGCAAGGGTATGATAGCCCCCCAAACCCCCGATGGGGGAGCCAATAAGAAAGCCCCCATCGGGGGTTTGGGGGCAAATTATATCAAAGCCGTCAATAAAGAACTGTTAAAGATTTTCTCGAAAATGGGAATATCTACTTTGCAGTCGTACCAAGGCGCACAAATATTTGAATGTTTGGGAATAAATAAAGACGTAGTCGATAAATATTTTACAGGCACAATATCACGAATCGGCGGCATGGGTCTGAACGAAATTGCCAAAGAAGTACTGATTCGGCACCGAGTAGCGTATCCCGAAACACCATTGCCAAATGCTCGCTTGGAAGTAGGTGGTTTTTATCAATGGAAACAACGTGGCGAAGTACACATCTTCAATCCACAAACCATACATTTATTACAACAATCGACCAGAGATACTGATACCGAAAAAGGCTACCAGACTTTCAAACGATTCTCGAAACTAATAGACGACCAAACCACCAAAGCCCTCACACTACGTGGTTTGTTGAAATTCAAAAAAGGAAACTCTGTACCCTTAGCTGAGGTCGAGCCTGTCGAAAATATTTTTAAGCGTTTTGCTACGGGGGCTATGTCGTTTGGGTCAATATCGTGGGAAGCACACAAAACCTTGGCCATAGCCATGAACCGCATAGGCGGCAAGTCAAACTCTGGCGAAGGTGGCGAAGACGAGCAGCGTTTTGATAGATTGCCTAATGGCGACTGGATGAACTCGGCCATCAAACAAGTAGCCTCAGGCCGTTTTGGTGTAACAAGCCACTATTTGACCAATGCCGCAGAGCTGCAAATAAAGATGGCGCAAGGTGCAAAGCCTGGCGAAGGTGGGCAGTTGCCAGGCCATAAAGTCGATGATTGGATTGGGCGTACACGCCACTCGACCCCTGGCGTAGGGCTTATTTCGCCACCACCACACCACGACATTTACTCAATCGAAGACTTGGCACAGTTGATATTTGACCTTAAAAATGCCAACCGTGCTGCCAGAATTAGTGTAAAATTAGTATCGGAAGCAGGTGTAGGAACAATAGCGGCTGGCGTAGCCAAAGCCCACGCCGACCATATTCTGATAGCAGGCCACGACGGCGGAACGGGCGCATCGCCCCTTAGCTCGGTACGCCACGCAGGCTTGCCGTGGGAACTGGGCTTGGCCGAAACGCACCAGACATTAGTAAAAAATAAACTCAGAGGTCGTGTAACGGTTCAGGCCGATGGCCAGATGCGAACAGGCAAAGATTTGGTTGTGGCCGCTCTACTTGGTGCAGAGGAGTTTGGTGTAGCTACGGCCGCATTGGTTTCGGTGGGGTGTATCATGATGCGAAAATGCCACCTCAATACTTGCCCCGTGGGCGTGGCTACTCAAAACAAAGAACTACGAGCGTTGTTTACTGGCAAACCCGAACACGTGGTAAATATGATAACCTTTATGGCCGAAGAAATGCGTGAAATCATGGCGCAGTTGGGTTTTAGAACCATAAATGAAATGGTTGGCCAGTCGCAATATTTAGAAATGCGTGAGGACATTAAACATTGGAAATACAAAGGACTTGACTTTGCACCGATGCTCTACAAAGAACCAACGGGCTTGGACGTGGCGCAGTTCAAACAAGAAGACCAAGACCACGGCATAGATGCTGTCATGGACTTGGAACTAATCAAAAAAGCACAACCAGCCCTCGAAAGTGCCGAAGAGGTATATGCCGAATATCCAATCAATAACTTAGACCGTTCAGTGGGCAATATGCTCTCAAAC
>JAYVJH010000504.1:0-2523 GCA_043769455.1 Runella sp.
TTGGCAACAGCCTAGCACAAGCTGACTCTATGGTCGCTTTAGAAGACAAAAGTATAAAAAATATTCTTTTTTATAGGATTTTAACACAGAATCTACTTACATAGCCATTCTGGGCATAGGGCTAACGGTTTGTGGTGCAAAGTCGGCATTGAGGTACTTGTAGTGGGCGGCCATAGCTATCATGGCGGCATTGTCGGTACAGTATTCAAAATCAGGAATAAATACCTGCCAACCCTCAGCCTCACCCATTTTTGTTAGCATTGCACGCAAGCCCGAGTTGGCCGACACTCCCCCCGCAATAGCCATTTGGCTGATACCTGTTTGTTTGGCTGCTTTTTTTAGTTTTTTCAATAAAATACTAATTAATGTGTGCTGCACGCTGGCACAAATATTGTGTAAGTTTTGAGCAATAAAGTCAGGGTTGTTTTTAGTTTCTTTTTGTAAAAAATATAAAATAGAGGTCTTGATACCACTAAATGAAAAATTCAGGTCGGGCATCTCTCCCATCGGAAACACAAAAGCATGGGGGTTGCCGAGTTTGGCATATTTATCAATAAGTGGGCCACCAGGATAAGGTAGTCCGAGCAGTTTGGCGGTTTTGTCAAATGCCTCACCCACGGCATCGTCTTGGGTTGTGCCTATGACGTGCATATCAAGTGGGCTTCTTACCAGTACAATCTGCGTATGGCCACCGCTCACAGTGAGGCACAAAAACGGAAAAACAGGCCGTGGTTCGTCAATAAAATGCGCCAATACGTGTGCCTGCATGTGGTTTACGTCTATCAGCGGAATACCCAACCCCAACGCCAGTGCTTTGGCAAACGAAGTTCCAACCAATAAAGCACCCAGTAAACCCGGCCCACGGGTAAAAGCGATTGCATTTAGCTCATTTTTAGTTACTTTTGCATTGGCAAGTGCCTTTTGGACCACACCCACAATGTGCTGCTGGTGCGCCCGTGAGGCCAACTCAGGCACAACACCACCGTACTTTTCGTGAATGAGCTGGGTGGTTACAATATTAGACCGAATCTGGCCGTTTGAGATAACAGCCGCCGAGGTTTCATCACACGACGATTCTATGGCAAGGATATTCATTTGTATGTGTTATGACTTACGCTATATTTTGTAAAATTACTATTTTTTAATTTTAATATCTCAAAAAAATGGGTTTGGTATATGCCGATATAGAACTTATCAATGCCGACGACTTAACGTTTGCACGAAAAAAACTAATGACTGACTCACAAGTCAAACGTCTCAATGTTATTGCAATGGTGGACAGTGGCGCAATCATGCTGGCTATCAACGAAACAATAAAATCGCAATTAGATTTATCGGTTTTAGAATATCGAACAGCAAAATTAGCCGACGATTCTATCATAAAATTAGAAGTAGTGGGGCCAATCGAAGTGCGTTTTCAAAATCGTAGATGCTTGACGGAGGCTTTGGTATTGCCAGGCAATGCAGAAGTACTACTCGGTGCCGTACCAATGGAACTGATGGACGTACTGATTCATCCAGCTAAACAAATGCTCATAGTCAATCCCGAACACCCCAATATTGCCCAAATGTCTATGAAATAGTCAATGAAAAAAGTAGTTAGATATACCCTCAACTTTATCTGGTTCACTGCCTTTACGCTGCTTCTGTTGCTGGGGTCGGTGTGGTTTGCTTTGCAGTTTCCTGCGATTCAGACCAAAGTTACCAGAGAGGCTACCCGCTATTTGTCCGACAAATTACTGTTTCAGACCACCGTTGGGAGGGTCAATATCAAGTGGTTTGATGCCATTTCGCTCGAAAACGTTACAATCAGAGACCGAGACTACCGCCCCATGATAAAAGTAGGGCGACTGGATCTTAACCACAATTTCTTGACACTGGTGGCTACCAAAACCGATTTTGACTTTTGGGGATTGGTCAAAAAAAGTAAAAATACATGGGGCATACAACTTGATGGAGCTACGCTTTACCAGCCAAGTGTGTGGATTGTAAATAATAAAAAAACAGGTAAACAAAACCTAAATGAGTTTATAGATAGGATTTTTGAACTCATCGGCCCGCCCGACCCCAACCAAAAATCAACACCAAATGCTCCTTTTGTTATTTCTCAAATAAAACTGATTGATGGTACGTTTTTGTGGGACGACCTACGAGAAGGCTACCTGAAAACCCCAGAGTTTGACTACAATCACTTTGCGCTCAAAGCCATCAACGCAGATGTTTTTAACCTCAAAATTTTGGGCGACAGTACTTCGCTCGATATATTGAATTTACGAGCGTTCGACAAAAAAACCAAATTGTCCGTTAAGCAATTAGACACACGGTTTATGGTTTGTGATACCAAAATGGAATTGGCTAACTTGTATGCCAAAATCGGTAATTCTGTTGTCCGAAACTATCTGTCGTTTGACTATAAAAGTTATGACGATTTTGATGATTTTAATAACAAAGTAAAACTTAAAATTGACCTACAAAACGCTGTCTTGAAATCTGATGACCTTGGTTTTTTTGCACAATATTTAT
>JAYVJH010000505.1:0-6434 GCA_043769455.1 Runella sp.
TTGGCAACAGCCTAGCACAAGCTGACTCTATGGTCGCTTTAGAAGACAAAAGTATAAAAAATATTCTTTTTTATAGGATTTTAACACAGAATCTACTTAATAGAAGTGGTGAGGACACAGACTACGGAATGGGAGTATTGTTCACACAGAGAAGTGATTTACGGTGAGCAACATCATATCACTACAAGCTTTGTTTACTTAATAGTATGAGCCATGAAATAATACCGATTTAATCAATAGTTTCACTTTCTGCCATTTTTACAAAATTTATTGGCGGCAGCAAAATTGTAGGTATGCCTGCTTTGCTTGAAATAGAAGCGATGTGTTCTCTGATAAAAGGGAAAATAATGGCTGGAGCATTAACTTTTCCAAAAGAATCCATGTCTATCTCGTTAACTTCCGTATTTTTCTGAAATATGCCAGCCATCTTAACTTTTGCTTCGACATCTAATATATTGCCATTGCCTGATGATACATTTACTGTTAAAAATACAGAAAGCGTATTTCCTTCTTTTTGTGATTCTATGCCTATTGAAATATCATTTTTATATTCTGGTGATGCAAAATTAACGACAGGTAGTCTTTTGAAGGTACTTTCAATTAAAATGATATTACTAAAGTTATATTCTTGATTAGTGTGTTGCATAGTTAGGCCGCCATTGCGTATGAAGACTCTCCGATATAATTATTGTTACCAAAAGTAATGCTGGGGTTATTATTAGGTGTATTCATTGATACCGTTTCCACAAAATTTATGCCATAGCTATCTCGTTTAGGCAATGTGAATGATTTATATTGATCAATTACTGGCGAATAAGTAATTAGATTTGGCTGATTGTCAATTAGTCCTTGATAATTTATGCCATAAAGTATGCCTGCTTTTTCTATCACTGGTTTCTCAATTTCACAAAGGCTATTTTCGCTTAAAAAACAAAGAGATTCTAATGGATAAGCACTAATGAAATTTGTACGGAATGACCTCTCAAAGGCTATGTAGTCCTTATCTTTTTGAAATTTTTCAAACGGTAATATTTCAAGATAATGACAATTAGACATAAATTCGTATTCGTATCTAACTTTCAGATATGGAAATAATGAAACTATGTTATCTATTTGATTTGATATAAACAAAGTAGGGTTCATGTCGTGAAGTATTTTTTAAGTGTAAGGTTTATTGATCCAGCATTTTCTACTGCACGTTTAGCCTTTTTTTCGTTAATTTCCATGTTTTTGTAGTCTGCTTTAATTCTCAACCATTTCAGGGCATTTATCTTGTCAGCAAAATCTCGTGAATCTATATATTTTTTGTCTTTCACAAAAAACGCTTGATTGATATTATTTATTATCCAGTTGTGAAAGCCTCCTTCTTTTTTTGAGCCATTTTTACTTTCTTCGTCTATTTGCTCATCTGATTTGTTAAAATCTGACCTTAAAATATGAAGCATTAACTGTACGCATGAATAATAAGCACAATGAACACAGGTTGAATAATGACCACTTTTTTCTGAGATAATTCTATTTGCTAATCTTAGATTTTCTTCTGATTTTAGATTGAGATGCGTGGACATGTAATTGCCTATTTTACAACAAAATTATGTAAAAGGATGCTTTTATGCAAAAAATACTTGTAGAATGGTAAAATGTGTATATTTCACAAGAGTCAAAATATAACAACAGCGACACCATCACTCAAAGTGATGGTGTCGCTAAAACTCTAATTCACATTGATAGCCTTAATATCGGCTTGCCGCACAGCTTCGTTAAAGGCTGGTACGTCTTTGGCGATGACGGCTTTGAGGCGTTCTAACTGCTTGTCAATCTTCACTGACAAGTCGTTAAATGCCTCATAACTTTGTTTGGTGGGCTTATTGTCAGATGCGCCTACTGCCGAGCCTACACCTGCGAGTTTGTCGTTGAGTTGTATGGCAAAGTTAAGTGCATCTTGGCCAGCCTTCGATTTGGGCTGCATCAGTGTACTTTCTATTTCGTCTAAGGCTTTCATCATGTCTTTGGTTTGTTCTTTGAGTTTTTTGCCGAGGTTTTCGTCTTTTACTGCTTTCAGATAACCATTGATGTCGGCACGTACTTTACGAATCTGATTGACGCCTTTGTGGTTTTCAGATAGTTTGGTGTTAATTTTCATCAACAAGTCGAACTGCTCTTTGAGGTCAGCCACCGATACTTTTACACGTGGGTCTTGCAATATCTCAAATTCTTGTTCTTTTACTAACATTTTGCCTACCATCAACTGTACTTTGTATTTGCCTGGTATGGCTTTAGGGCCAGTAGTGCTACCCGACCACATGACGTTCGTACCATCTACTTCGGTAGCATTGGGGTAGCGCATATTCCACAAAAAACTATTCATACCAGCTTTGGCTGTCAGTAAACCTGGGCGGCGGGCTTTGGGGTTTTCGTAAAACTCTTTTGATGATTTCATCTCTTCGCCTTTTTGGTCTTTTTTACTCGAATAACTAATAATAGTATCGCCATTGGCTGTGAAGTATGTCAATTTTACCTCTTCTTTTGGTATTTCTTTAAAGTTATAGCGAGTTAAAACACCATTAGGGGCATTTTCACCTTCTGACACAAACTCATCAATCACAAAACGACCACCACCCTGAAAACGATAGCTATCACGAGGTTTAAATAAGTGATTATCAGCTACTTGATTGTCCATTATTTCGTGCAATGGACTTATGTCGTCCATAATCCAGAAACTACGCCCGTGCGTGGCCACAACCAAGTCTTTTTCACGTTTTTGAATGACTAAATCGTGGATTGGTGTGAGAGGCAAATTTAGTTGTAGTTTTTCCCAACTCATGCCATCATTAAACGACACATATACCCCACGCTCCGTACCAGCATACAATAGTCCTTTTTTGTAGGGGTCTTCACGCACTACACGGGTCCACTCGTCGGCAGGAATACCGCCCGTGATGGCCGTCCATGTTTTGCCGTAGTCTGTGGTTTTGAATAAATAAGGCTTAGAATCGCCTAATTTATAACGAGTAGCAGCCAAGTATGCCTTGCCAGCCGTATGCCGAGAGGTTTCTATCATAGACATCAGGGCAAAGTCGCCAAGTTGGTTTTTGGGTAATGTAATATTTTCCCAATTTTTGCCTGCATCACGGCTTACGTGCAACATTCCATCGTCTGAGCCTGTCCAATAATTGCCTTTTTCGATAGGCGACTCGTCAAACGTAAAAATGGTAGCGTAGGTTTCGGCACCAGTCTGGTCGAGGCTTATAGGGCCGCCCGTTTCGCCCAGCGTGGCGGGGTCGTGGCGAGTTAAGTCTGGGCTGATGGTTTCCCAAGAGTGGCCTCCGTCCGTGGTTTTATGTACAAATTGCGACGTACAAAACAATAGCTTTGGGTCGTGTGGGCTAAATACAATGGGGTATGTCCACTGAAAACGGTATTTGCGTGCGCCAGACGATGCACCCATAAAATATTCTGGATAGACATTTATGACCTGCTCTTGGTTGGTTTTTTTGTCTTGACGGGTAATGAGGCCATCGTAGCTACCGCCATAAGTGATAGACGGGTCGAGTGGGTCGGCAGCAATATAGCCCGACTCGCCACCTGCTACTGTGTACCAATCACGCTCGCCGATTGTGGCATCGTCTGAGCGACTGGCGATACGCTTGGCTGAATTGTCTTGTTGTGCGCCATAGACGTTGTACGGAAAATCATTATCGACCGATACATGATAAAATTGTGAAGTTGGCAAATCTACTTCCGAAAACTGTACGCCGTCGTTGAACGTTACCTCGCCGCCGCCATCGTCGCCAATGATATAATTATCGGGATTGTCGGGGTTTATCCAAACATCGTGCGTGTCGCCATGGTGTACGTTGATGCGCTGCCACGTTTTGCCGCCATCTTTTGACTTGTAGGGCGTAACGTTTAGTACTATCAAATGATTTTCGTCTTTGGGGCTAACGGCCACGTTCATGTAGTACCACGGGCGTTGTTTGAGGTTTGGGTTGTCGGTTACGTGCGCCCAAGTTTCGCCGCCATCTGTTGAAGTATAAAGACCACCTTTTTCTTTGTTTTCAATCATCGCCCAAAGTCGGTTGCCATTGGTAGGTGCTACGGCCAAGCCCATTTTGCCCAAAAGTCCCTTTGGCAAACCTGGATTTTGACTAATCAGTTTCCAGCTATCGCCACCATCGGTAGATTTGTACAGACCCGAACCCGTACCGCCGCTGCTCATCATATAGTGGTTGCGGAAACATTGCCACATCGAAGCATACAAAATACTGGGATTGGTTGGGTCAAAGATTACATCAACTGCACCTGTACTGTCGTTTTTGACCAAAACCTGCGCCCACGTCTTGCCGCCATCTTTTGACCGATATACGCCACGCTCTTTGTTTGGCGACCAATGGTTGCCCAATGCCGCCGCAAAAAGTACGTCTGGGTTCGTGGGGTGAACGGCAATATGTGCAATGGCGTTGGTTTCTTTTAAGCCCAGATATTTCCACGACTTACCTGCATCGGTACTTTTATACATACCATCGCCGTAGGTTATGTTGCCTCTTATGTCGCTTTCGCCCATACCTACATACACGATGTTAGGGTCTGACTTAGCCACGGCTATGGCCCCCACCGAGCTACTCTTAAAGGTACTGTCTGAAATGGGTGCCCAATTACTGCCGCCGTCAATGGTTTTCCAAACGCCGCCGCCTGTTGCTCCAAAATAATAAACCAACGGCTGGCCACCTACACCACTCACAGCAAGCGAGCGGCCACCCACAAAAGGCCCTATGTTGCGGTAGCGTAAAGCCCCCCAGCCCCCAGAGGGGGAAGCTTTAACAATAACTCCCCTTTCTGGGGGCTGGGGGGCGGGTGTTTTCTTTTTTTGTGCCAATACCGTGCCGCCGACCATAAGCGCAAGTAGTAGTAGTTTTAATTTCATGTTTTTTTTTGGTTAATAATTTTGCTGTTAAAAGAACCATTCCTCGCAAAAATACTTTTAAATTCAACAAAGAATGTAATGCAAAGAGGCTATTTTTTTTATTACATTTACAAAAAACTTGAACGAACGATGAAAGAACCCAAAAAGCGAATACTGATTATTGAAGACGACCAGCGCATTGCCCAAAATATAGCCAGAGGATTAAATGAAAAAGATTTTGATACTGAAATTGCTTACGACGGGCTAATTGGCAGCAAAATAGCCCGTAGCAATCACTTTGATTTGATATTGTTAGATGTCAATTTGCCATCAATGAATGGTTATGAAGTCTGTAAAAACATCAGACAACGAGATGCTTCTATTCCGATTTTGATGCTTACAGCCCTGGGCGAAACCGAAGACAAAATCGAAGGTTTTGGCGTAGGTGCAGACGACTACATACTCAAACCTTTTGATTTGAGAGAATTGTTGGCTCGAATCAGTGTCTTTTTAAGACGTTCTCAGCCTGTCAGTGAACCTACGCCTGCATCGGTGTTGAAAGTAGCTGATTTGGAAATTAACACCGAAACCAAAATGGTAAATCGTGGTGGGCAATCTATCAATTTGACAGTCAAAGAATATGCTTTATTGGAATATTTGGTTCAAAATTCTGGCAAAGTCATTTCAAAAACCGACATCTCTGAACAGGTCTGGGACGCACATTTTGCGACAGGTACAAACGTGGTAGAGGTGTATATTAATTTTTTGAGAAAAAAAATAGACCGAGATTTTGAACCCAAGCTCATTCATACCAAGTCAGGTATGGGATATATTCTAAAAATAGAATCGTAATGAAAATAAGGACAAAAATTGCGCTTCAGTTTACGATTATTAGTGCCGTTATTTTGGCTTTTTTTGCGGTGTCTTTTTATTATTTGGCGCAAAAAAACAGAAAAGAAGAGTTTTATACTCGCCTCCGAGACCAAGCAGTTGAGCGTGCCAATTTGTTGATAAAAGTACAGCGAATCAATCAAAAAAAACTATTGAAACTTATTGGTAAAGAGACACTTACAAAGCTATATTCTGAAAAAATACTAATGTTTAATGACAAAAATAAACTCGTTTATCAGAGCTACGAAGCCGATACGGTTTATTATAACAAACAGCTTTTTGAATTGGTACGAAAAAATAAATATGTCGAGGCCGTAAATGGTGATTTGGACGTAATAGGTACGATGTTTATGAGCGACAACCAACAAAAAGAGTTTGTGCTACTGGCTTCTGCCGAAGATTATTTAGGTAAAATTCAGCTAAAAAAATTACAAAACTCACTCATCACCAGCTTTTTGATAGGTATTTTTGTAACCATTGGCTTAGGGTGGATTTTTGCAGGCCAGTCGCTGAAGCCTATTGCCAAAATGAACGAAGAAGTAAGTAGCATAACGGCCTATAACCTACGAAAACCACTCAATGAAGGTAATGGGCAAGACGAAATTGCTAAATTGGCCATGAATTTCAATCTGATGTTTCA
>JAYVJH010000506.1:0-5629 GCA_043769455.1 Runella sp.
AATATTATTAACAACAGACCCAGAAAAAGACATGGCTATTTAAGTCCAATTCAAATATTTAACCAAAAAGTTGCATTTATTACTTGAATGTAGCAACTATTTAAACAAAAAACACCATGGAAGTATCATCATTATTGCCCCAGTTAGTTGCGCTCGTTACGCAATATGGCGGAAAAATCATTTTAGCACTTATCGTATTCTTGATAGGTCGCTTTATTATCAAAAAACTCGCTAACATTGCAGGTAGCGCAATGGAGCGTGGAAACATCGACAGAGACCTACGCCCGTTTTTGTTGTCGCTCATTTCAGTTTTACTTACAGTCATGCTCGTTATTAGCGTAGCGGGTATTTTGGGGGTCGAAACCAGCTCTTTTGTAGCTATCATGGCAGCGGCAGGTTTGGCAGTTGGTTTGGCTTTACAAGGTAGTTTGGCCAACTTTGCGGGTGGTGTATTGTTGCTTATTTTCAAGCCATTTCGTGTCGGCGACCTGATTACGGCCGAGGGCTTTACAGGCCATGTTGAGTCTATTCAAGTTTTCAATACAGTATTAGTAACGCTCGACAACAGAACGATTATATTGCCAAATGGCCCGCTCTCAACGGCACCCATCACCAATATCTCTACCAAAGGCGATATTCGTGTCGATATGGTCTTTGCAGTAGGTAGCCCCAACGGTATAGACAAAGCCCGCCAGTCGATTAGCCAAGTTATTGCCGCTTGTCCGTATGCACTCAAAAACCGTGAACATGACGTGTTGGTAACAAAATTGACCGAAAACTCTATTTCGTTCGATACTCGTGTCTGGACTCGTGCCGATACTTACTGGGAAACCTACTACAATATAACCGAAAACATCAGCCGCCAGTTTACAAAAGATGGCATCGCTGCCCCAGCCCCGGCAACAGTTCATGTGGTGATGGAAAAGTAACAAAATAGCAATCTAGTTTTATCAAGGAAGCCTTCGCTTTGAGCGAAGGCTTCCTTTTTTTTCGTACAATCAGCTAATTTGACTACTTTTGTGGTCAGACATCGTTCTAACATTAGCGAAGCTATCGCTTTGAGCAATGACTTTGCTCTTTATAACAAATATACATTTTGAATCCAATCAATTACCTTTCAGTCGAAAACGTTGCCCATTCTTTTGGTGCGAAATGGCTTTTTAGAAACATTACTTTCGGTATCAATCGTGGCGATAAAGTAGCACTCATCGGTGCTAACGGTGCAGGCAAAACGACATTTTTGAATATCCTTTCGAGTCATTTTACACCCGATGAAGGCATTGTGAGCCTCCGCCGAGACATTCGGGTTGGGTACTTAGACCAAACGCCCACCTTCGATGCGCTCTCGCCTGTGTCTGATTTGCTCTTTACATCGTCCAATCCTGTGGCGCAAGTAGTACAAGAATACGAGCGGTCGATGGAACACCCAGACACACCCAACTTAGGTGATATTTTGGAACGAATGGACAACCTCCAAGCGTGGGATTTTGAGGCAAAAGTCAAAGAAATTTTGGGGATATTAGGACTACACGACATCACAAAACCGTTTGGTGAACTCTCGGGAGGCCAAAAAAAACGGGCAGCTTTGGCCAAAGTCTTAATCGAAGAACCTGAGCTGTTGATTATGGACGAACCAACCAACCACCTCGACTTAGAAACCATCGAATGGTTGGAGGGTTATTTGAATACTCAAAATACAACATTGCTGTTGGTATCGCACGACCGTTATTTTTTAGATAAAGTTTGTAATATTATTGTTGAAATGGACGCTGGCAACCTGTATAGTTACAAGGGAAACTACGGCTATTATCTCGAAAAAAAGGCCGAAATGCAAGCCAATCAGAGCATTACGCTTGACAAAGACCGCCAACGTCTCAAAAAAGAATTGGAATGGATGCGACGCCAACCACAAGCTCGTGGCACAAAAGCCCAATATAGAGTCGATGCCTTTGGCGAATTGAAAGACAAAGTAGGCGGCAATCGTAGAGAAGAAAAATTTGAACTCAACGTCAAGGTTACTCGTATGGGAAGCAAGATTGTTGAGCTGGAAAGTGTCAGCAAACAATTTGATGATAGAACGTTAGTAAACAATTTTTTATATACTTTCAAAAAAGGCGACCGTATCGGTATAGTTGGCAACAATGGGGCAGGTAAAAGTACATTGCTCAACATGATGACAGGCAAACTCCGCCCTGACAATGGCAAAGTAGTGATTGGCGATACAATTCAGTTTGGGTATTATGCCCAGCACGAACTCGAATACCGAGACGACCAGCGAGTGATTGACTTGGTAAAAGAAATCGCCGAAGTCGTCAAACTTGGTTCTGGCGAAACCATCACAGCTTCGCAATTTCTGAATTTGTTTTTGTTTCCACCATCTCGACAGCAAGATTTTATTGCCAAACTAAGCGGCGGCGAAAAACGACGACTGCAACTGCTACAAGTATTGATTCAGAATCCTAATTTTTTGATATTAGACGAGCCTACCAACGATTTGGATATTCATAGCCTGAATGTACTCGAAGACTTTTTGGCTAACTTTCAGGGTTGTTTGGTCATTGTATCGCACGACCGTTATTTTATGGATAGACTTGTAGATCACCTTTTTGTGTTTGAAGACAATGGCCATATTAGAGACTATCCCGGCAACTATTCGGATTTTAGGACTTGGAAAGAAGAGCAACTTCGTGAAGCGAAAGCAGTGAGTAGTGGGTCAAAAGTCGTGAGTCCTGAGTTTAATACTTTAAAATCAGTATCTCAAAATTCCAAGACCCAAGACCCTATCCCCCCGACTCATGGCATAAAACGAAAACTCAACTACAAAGAACAAAAAGAACTCGACGGCATTGAGGGCGAAATGAAAGCATTGGAAAACCGTAAAGATATGCTTATTGACAAACTAAATATAGGCTCAGGCAATCACAGCGACTTAACAGACTGGGCAAGACAGATTGAGAATATTACAAAAGAAGTAGAAGAAAAAGAAATGCGATGGTTAGAGTTGTCGGAATATGCTTGATTGTGTCGCTAAGTTTAGGGCTATAAATAAGTATATTGGTGTAGAATTACGAATGATTGAATGAATAAATAAGTGTTTGATTTTCAATAATTTATCTAAGTTTTAAACCACGTTTAAAATTACTCAACTACTTAATAAAAGTGGGTTTGCACATCACGTAGAAATGCAATATTTTACTTTTACTTGAAAATTAAGTACTTATTCAAAACTAATACGGCATTTTAATTTTGATAACTTACTGATTGATTAGCAGTATTGTATTCAACTCACGACACTGTGCTATATACTCATGACTACTTAACTTAAATACCCACTTGGTCTTTCCTTAAATACAGGTAGGCGGCAAACAGATATAAATTCTGTTTGCCGCCTACCTGTATTTTGTCTATCTAAAATTAGTTTGTTACAAAACCAATTTGGCCACGAATTTCTCCACCTTTATTGAGGTTTGTGTGAAGATTTACATATACACCACCCCTAAACAATTTATTTTCATCGTCTTGTTTCATGCCAGCCCAAGAGCCAGAAATAGGCGACTGAAAACTACCAGCAAATGGAAATATCACGCCACCGTTCTCGTTCGGGAAGCCCCCGTGAAAATGCCCTGCAATCGGTGCTGCACTTAGGCCAGAGTATGTGATAACATAGCTAAACGTTTTTGTATCTTTGTTGTAGATACCTTCCAAAGTACCTGTACCATTACCAGCTACTCTGGGTACTTCATTCGCTCCCGACAAGGTGGCTGAAAACTTCACCTCTGGGCTTTTGTCCGGGCCAGTTGTGTTGCACGATATAACAAGGGAAATGACCGATGCCATAATAAATGCGAATCCTAAGTTTGTAATTTTTTTCATTTTTGTATTTGGGTTATTGATAAATTTCTACTGCAAGATTATGGATTTTTGATAAAAGAAACAACTTTTCAACAAAAAAAACTATACTTAATTAACAATCCAGACATCTATTTGTTTGACATAAAACAGTTTATTGTCCCACCAAATATGAAGCCATTGGTCTTGTTGGCCTACAATACTTAGTTTATTGCCTACAAGTATTTTTTTAGTAATTGGGGCTGCCGACGAGGGGGCATCTCTCAAAAAAGCGAGTTTTTTGTTCACTATCGCAACTTTGTAAGTATCTGGCAAATTTAGTAAGGCTAACAATGCCCCCAAATATAGCACAATAGTCCATTTATGTCTTGTTCTGATAAACAGCCCTTTTTGTTTTTTGTTAATCAGAACATAAAAACTGTAAAGCGCAATAACAAACAAAAATGAAAAAAAATAGATAGAATACTTACGAAATAGAAAAAAAATAAAACTTAAATCCTCTTCTTGATAACCTAACAGATTGTTTTTTACAGCTATTTCTGTGATTTTGTTGAGCGTTACTTGCTCAGGTTGTCGGTTATAGAGTACTGTCAGATAATAAAGTGCTTTGGGGAAATTCCCTTTTCGGTCATACATCATTGCCAATTTTAAAATAGCTGGCAATGGTATGTTTTTGTTGGGTATATTTACCTGATTTTCAAATATTTTTATGGCTTCATCATAGCGTTCTACTCTAAATAGCGAGTCTGCCGCTTTTAGATAAACATACTGTGACTGAGACTCTTGCGAAAGATACAAAGTAACAAACAAAAAAAATATTATTTTTTTTAGCATTTTAATTTGCTTTGAATATTAAAAAGAAGTAATTTTGCACCGCAATAAAGAAAAAAAAATCTGCATTTGCAAGATTCTGTAGCTCAGCTGGTAGAGCAATACACTTTTAATGTATGGGTCCTGGGTTCGAATCCCAGCGGGATCACGAATAATCAAAAAGGCCTCAAATCACAACGATTTGAGGCCTTTTTGATTTTGGTGTATTCTAATTTGTACCCGTATTTTAGATTTGGTGTACCCGATTAAGAAAAAGTATATCGTATAGGGATTGTACCGACTTGGCCGCCTGTCAGATAACCGTATATATAAGAGGGGTAACTTACCTTTTGTTATAGTGCGGCTACCCTCCGAACACGAACAAATGACAATTTGAACGGGGAATTAACTTTTTATGTCGCTGATATACAGACATTTAAGACATTTTCTGTGAAATAAATTTGAGAAAGTGTTTTTGAGTGAAAAGTACTAAACTTACCCTCCCCCAATAAATTGAGAAAAGGTAAGTTTCGGTATTTTAGCTCTTTGTTTTAAAACCCTTTTCGACTGTTATTTTTGTCCATTTTTGCAAATTTGGATATTTTCTATGGTTTACAGTAAAGTTGAAAAACCACCATACAATTTCCTTAAACTTACGCTCAAAATTGTCGGAATAAATAGTGAGTGTACTCGGCATATCTTCATAGACTTTGGACAATTTCATAAATGCCATTGCTTCATATTTGGTGAGGGAGTCGGTGGTTAGCTTTTCGAGTTCGGCCATGTTTTTGTATTCTTTGTTCTTATCGTCTTCGGGTGCGATGTCGTCTTTGTCTGTGGCTTGCATATTGTCGGGGTCGTAGCCTATTGCAGTAAGTAAGGCTCTTTGGCTTGCCGTGTATTTGGATTCGATACCTAAAAAGGACGTAACGGCTTTGATTGCGGTTTTTACCGTGCTTTCGCTTTGGGG
>JAYVJH010000507.1:0-1785 GCA_043769455.1 Runella sp.
AATTGGGCCGCAACTGGGAACTCGGTGCGAGGTATCGTTTTGCTGGTGGCGCGCCCTACACACCGTTTGACTTGGCAGCCTCACAACGCAACTATTTGACACTCGGCACAGGAATATTAGATTTTACCAAACTCAATACTGAGCGTTTGGCAGCTTTCCAGCAGTTGGATATTAGACTTGATAAAAAATGGAATTATAACAAATGGACACTCGACCTGTTTTTGGACATAACCAACGCCCTCGCTACCAAAAACGAGGCTTACCCACGTTATACATTCAAACAAAACGAAACGATAACCGACTTTGTAAGTACAGACGGTAAGGCCATCAGTACCGATGGTAGCAATGCCATACCGTTTATATTGCCAAACAGCAGCGGTAACTTGCTGCCAACGGCTGGGTTTATTGTAGAGTTTTAAGGTATTGACTGAGCTGTAGTGTAGTTTAAACTTTATTTTTTGGAGTCGATAACAATGGCGTTCAACTTACATACTTTGCGGTAAAGTACTTGCCGACTCTGTGTTGTCTAATTGCTCAAAAACAGAATTGTTACTGATAAACTCTGGAACGAGGTATTTGAGGTGGGCTACAATCTCGTTCTTGTCGTTAGTTCTGAGTTCTTTATAAAGTTGTTGAAGCGATGTAGTAAGTTCGACAAAAGAAGTGGTGTGAACTTGAGCGATTTTTATTTTTGGGTGATAAGTCGGCAAGGTGTGTTCCTTATCGCTCAATAGTTCTTCGTAGAGTTTTTCGCCTGGGCGCAAGCCAGTGTATTTTATTTTTATGTTTTTGATGGCACTTGGCCCCGAAAGTTGTATCATTTTTTTGGCTAAATCAGCAATTTTTATTGGCTGACCCATATCAAACACAAACACCTCGCCACCTTGCCCCATTGTACCTGCCTCCAAAACCAACTGACAGGCTTCGGGTATAGTCATAAAGTACCTAATCACGTCGGGGTGTGTTACGGTAATTGGACCGCCAGCTTGAATTTGTTTTTGAAACAATGGCACTACCGAGCCATTTGAACCCAGTACGTTGCCAAAGCGGGTAGTGATAAACTGCGTAGAGCTCGTAAAGCGTTCGTTTAGGCTCTGCACGTACATTTCGGCCAGCCGCTTGGTTGCTCCCATTACGTTGGTAGGATTTACGGCTTTGTCTGTCGAAATCATCACAAACTTTTTAACGTCATATTCTACTGCGAGGTCGGCTACGGTTTTTGTACCAAATACATTGGTTTTGAGGGCTTCGTAAGGGTGTGCTTCCATGAGCGGTACGTGCTTGTAGGCGGCGGCATGAAAAACAAAGTCAATGCGATGTTGATTAAAAACTTGCCTCATTCGTGCTTCGTCCGACACATTGGCGACTTCTATCAGCAGTTTAACGTCTATCAAATGTCGTTTAAAATACTGCCGTAGTTCAATCTCTAAATCGTACAAACCCGACTCAGCTTGATCCAGCAATATTACGGTATGAGGCTGAAAACGAATAATCTGTCGTACTATTTCGCTTCCAATAGAGCCTACTGCGCCTGTAATTAGGGCTGTTTTGTTGGCAACCTCATCATTTATTTTTTGGGTGTCGAGCATGATGGGTTCACGCTCTAAGAGGTCTTCGATGTTTAGTTTACGAATTTCATCGCCTGACATCTCACTCTCCTGTAGTTTTTCCAATACTGGCTGAACGACCTTGACGACAATGTTTCGGGTCAAAAACGTATCAATAATCTTACTCTTTTTGGTAGCCGTAATGTTGTGTATTGCCAATATTACCTCCATATCTTCG
>JAYVJH010000508.1:0-5651 GCA_043769455.1 Runella sp.
TGTTTTTATTGATATTGTTGATAATTTTAATCAATTCGGTCAATACCCTACTCCCTCACTAATAGATAATGTAACAGGTTATACTTTACCGGGAATTGAAGAAAATTTCCTAAAGCACGTTTACGGGTTAAGTTCTCTTCGAGACCAACTCAAAGCTAATAAGCCCAGCGGTGTTACAGATGCTCAAATAGACCAACTAATTAATCAGTTTTAAATTCAAGACTATGAAAACGCATACATTGGTTGGTCTTGTTGTGGCTTTTTGTATTAGTTGTAAATGCGAGGGAACATCATCCATAAAAGTTCTCATAGATAATCAATCTGGGTACGATATAGTAATATTATCTTATAAAGATGGTATTACTACTATCAATAATACAACGCTTAAGTCCACCACTATTACTATGCCTAATAAATCAGAGAAACTACTCATAAATACTGGTGGTAGGGGAAAGGGAAATGGTTGGGTAGGCCCATTTTCTTTCGTGGACTCTTTAGTTATTGTTTTTCATTCCAGCAAAAAGGCCGCCCATTATTTTAATAATATAACAGGAAAGAACCCAAATGCTTTATTGACTAATAACCCCAGAAGTTTATTTAATGAAGATAGTTACGTTCGAAAGACCATTATAGACAACAAATGTTACTTAGAAACTGATTTTGTTTATACTTTTACCAAGCAAGATTATTTGAATGCAAAGTAATTCAATCATACGTTACAACCGATGAAATGATGAACCAATATTGTGATTTTATATCAGACCGTTTTAAACCCCTGAATAGTTATGAAAAAGAAAATACTGCTATATTTTTTGGTTATCCTATCAATACCCTGTTTGGCTCAGGTAAAGCAGCAAATAAAAGCTAATGTTTCTTACATGAGTTTAGATTTGCCCGACGATATGGCGTTTCACTATCAGGTTTCTTATCAGAGAGAAATGTATAAAAGATTGGTATATAACGTTCAATTAGGATACTGCTATTTGAATGGCGTTAGTGCCTCTTTTAATTCGATTCAGCAACAAAGACAACGTATTTCATTGGACGCTGGCCTATTATTAAATGTGATAAAATTAAAAAAAATCTCTTTTAGAGTAGGTGGTGGTGTTTCTATTTGGCATCGAAAAGACAATATTGCAAACAACATCAAATTTAATACTTATCCTAACAAACCAGAGGAGGTTATCAGTTTCAATATTGAGAATCGAAATAAACTTGATATTGGCTATCATTTATTATCAGAAATTGAAATACCATTACAAAATCGTTTTATCCTTAATGCAAGATTTGGTTTTGCTGACTTACGGCAAGGAGGTATTAGTTCGTCAATAGGCTTGGGAGTGGGATATATCTTTTAATTGGTTTGACCTAACCCGATATTTCGCCTTTGTTGGCGAAAACACTAGCAAAGGTAGTAAAGGCCGTTTTGCAAAATTAGTATCTCCAATCAACCACCCGTTTTTATGAAATTATATTTGTCGTTTCTACCTATTTTTCTTGCCACACTATCGTCATCAGCTCAAACCAATCGCTTCGATTTTATCGTAGGAAGTGGTGTATATTCTACTCCCGCCAGACGACCCGTAACAACAAGTTATGTTTTATTTACTTCTATCACTGACTTTGGGTTTCCACTTTCTGCCAAACTATACAAAAAAGCTACCAGAAGACTATCGTATGGTATTAAATTAGGTTCGTTTATTTTTCCCGATTATCCCATTATTGGCAACAATATAGGTATTCAACTAAGATATAGCTTGTTTTAATAATGCGTTATTTATCCTGTTATCAACCTTACACTTTTTCAAGGCTTAGTGTATCTGTAAGTTTACACGTTACCTTATTATCTAAACAATTTTTTGTCGGCATAAAAAGTACCAAACGGAACTAACGATGCGACCATTGCCCAAAATATCTTTGAGATTTTCCAACGATATAAATAGGCAACTTGTACGACCAACAAAACATATAAAATAAATAGCACGCCATGAGCCATACCTATCACAAGGTTGGGTTTTGGCATCTGGAATTTATATTTGAGTATCATCGTCAAGCCCAAAAGTAAGAAAGAGCAGCCCTCCAAGAAAGCCACAATTCTGAGCCGTCCTAACGCTGTTTTTAAAAGATTTTGTATCATGCAAATTGGTTAGTAATACCTTCAAAAATGGGCTAAACCTACTCAATGGCCGTTTGGCGCAGCCCCAATCGGAATATGTACTACTTTTTTGGTAGCAAAAAAGTCTTCTTCAAAATAGTCAGAAAGCTCAAAAACTCGGGCTTTACGGCCTAATTCTTGTAATTCTTCGGTCAAATCTCCACCCTTCAAAGCCAAAATACCGTTGGTAAGACCATGAACCTGATTGCGGCTCATTTTGTAGCGCACCCACTCAAACAGCGGGCGGCAGCGGGTTACGGCTCTTGTTACCACAAAGTCATAAGTGCCATCGGCTTGGTCGGCTCGTAGTTTTTCGGCTTTTACGTTTTTTAGGTCAAGCGCAGCGGCTACTTCTTGTACTACTTTCATTTTTTTGCCAATGCTATCGACCAAATGAAATTCAGATTCTGGAAATAGAATTGCCAACGGAATACCTGGAAAACCACCGCCCGTGCCTACGTCTAATATCGATGCAAACTCTTTGAATTCTAGTACTTTGGCAATAGCGAGCGAGTGCAAAACGTGGCGTTCGTAGAGGTTTTCAACGTCTTGTCGAGAAATAACGTTTATTTGGGCGTTCCAGTGAGCATACAAATCGCCAAGTTGCCCAAATTGTGCTTTCTGTTGGGCTGTCAGATTGGTAAAATACTTGTCTATTATCGTCATGGCTATCGTCCTATGGCTACTTTGGTTAAAATTGAATCTACAATATTACGGGCATTTATGTTATCGGCCTCGGCTTCGTAATTGAGCAATATACGGTGATTGAACACATCTGAAGCGACCTCTTTGATGTCTTCGGGCAGTACATAGTCTCGACTGTCGAAATATGCCAATGCCTTAGCGGCCAGATTGAGCTGAATCGTCCCACGTGGCGAGACTCCAAACTTGATATATCGGGCTTCGTCTTTGAGGTTATAGTCGAGTGGGCGACGGGTAGCAAAAACCAGTTCGACAATATAGTTTTCGAGGGTTTCCGAAATCGTTATTTTATTGATTTCTTTTCTAATTTGGCTTATTTCTTCTTTTGTAATAACCGCTTGCGGCTCGTGGGCATAGTCCAAGTTAGACATTCGGCGCATGACCTCCAACTCTTCGGTTTTGGTCGGATAGTCAATAAACACTTTCATCATAAACCTGTCCAACTGCGCCTCGGGCAATGGGTATGTACCTTCTTGCTCAACTGGATTTTGGGTGGCCAGTACCAAAAAAGGACGGTCGAGTTTAAAAGTTTGTTCGCCGATTGTTACCTGCTTTTCTTGCATACACTCTAACAACGCCGACTGTACTTTGGCAGGCGAGCGGTTGATTTCATCGGCCAAAATGATATTACTAAAAATTGGCCCTTTTTTTACTTCATAGTCGCCCAGCTTAGGTTTGTAAATCATGGTGCCTATAATATCGGCAGGGAGCAAGTCGGGGGTAAACTGTATTCGTTGAAAATTAAGATACAATATTTGAGACAATGTATTGATTGTCAGAGTTTTGGCAAGACCAGGTACGCCTTCGAGCAAGATATGGCCGCCCGTAAAAAGCCCAATAAGCAACCGATTGATGAGTTTTTCTTGACCCACCACCACTCGGCTCATCTCATCAAATATTTGTTGTATTTTAGTTTGGTACATAGGGATTAGGTTTTTATAATTATTAGTTCCAAAAATCTAATAGGTTTGTAATTGCGTCTTTAAAAAGTTTTGGTGCTTTTATGCCTAAAATCAGTTTTCCGTTTTCGTTGAGCAAAAAACCAATCTCTATTTCAATTATGGTTTCTTCTGTACTTCCATAAAGTACGACTGTGCGTAAAATTTTGAATTTTGGGTAGTGTTTCAAAATGTAATTTTTCTCTATGTAGTCGTAGTTTCCAAGTTCCGCAATTCCATTTTTACGAAAAGCGTACTTTTTGCCTTCAACATTTATAACTTCACTACGTCCAAAGTCAATGAGTATAAGGTCTGGAATATGTACGATTTGTTCTTTGTCCCCACTTTTATATTTTTCTCTGTCTTTGTATTTTTCAAGAGGAATATGTCCGCCTTTTTTGGTAATGAAATAACCTTTTTCGCAACCTGCGTGATTTTCAAAAATGGAATAACCTTGCGTAAAATTCTCTACAACCAAATGAATAAAAATTATTCCTAATTTTTCTCCGTCTGTGTCGTACTTCCAATAATCGTTATTCATTTCGGCTTTTGGAACTGTCAAACCTTGTAACGAAATGCCTATTTTATTGGCAATTTGAATGAATTTATTAGTTTTACCAACGTATTTTTGTGAAAGTCCGCGTTGTGTTATTTCAATTTTCTGTGTCCAACCCAACAAACGTAAAACTGCACAAATAATACTCAACGCTCCAATATTTGGGTCGTGAGAAAGTCCACCACTTTTGAAAAGTCTGCCAGAAACTTCAATTTTAGTTTTTGATTTTGTTAAGTAAGTTTTCTTTGTTTCCGATATACCTCATAAATCTTAAAAATTAAATTCATCAAAAAGAGTTTTCTCTTTTTGTGGCTTTTGAGGTTCGTAATTCGTTATAAGCACTTCAATACTTGCATCTTTATCTCTAATAATAGTTTGATAGTTTGAGTTTGAGTAATGAAAATCAATGTAATTGATTTTATAATTTGGGTTACTTGCAACCCAAGACTTTAAAATATCATTTGACTTTCCTTTGTGTTCTAAAACGTTGGAAAGTGCAAACTTTATATTTTGTTTGTCCAAATTGTCAAGTGTTTTTAAAAGTTGCTTTTCTTCGTTGTCTGTCCAACCCTTAAAACCTCTTTTCCCGTCATTGTACGTTCCTGTCGTAATCAAATAAGGTGGGTCGCAATACACAAAATCGTTAGAGTTTAGAAAAGTAAAATCAAAATCATTGAAACAAACATTCATAAATTCTACATTATTCTCTTTCAGTCGAATAATAAAACGCTCTAAATTTTGCCGCATTGTAGCATTAAAACTGCTTCTTTCTCGTCCAAAAGGATTATTAAATTCGTGGTTGTTATTAAAACGTATTTGATGGTTAAATGAAAACGCAATAAGAACAAATAAATCCAAAGGATTTTTTTGTTTATTGTATTGTTCTCTCATTTTTTTGTAACCGTCTTCGTTGGTCAAAGAAAGCCCAAACTCAAATATTCTGTTTTTAATATGGCTTAAAGTTACGTCAAGGTCGTTTAATTGAAATGTTTGGTACATTTCAATTAAGTAAGTCAGATTGTCATTAAAGTAAATTTTGTTAGCTTTTACGTTGATTCCAACATTACAACCACCTGCAAACAAATCAATAAAATTGTCTATTTCTTTTGGAAATAAAGGTAAAATTTGGTCTAATATTTTCGCTTTACCACCAATGTAGTTCAAAGGTGATTTTATTTTTTGTAATTGCTTCGATAAAAGGATCTTAGATTCAAGTAATAAATGCAACTAACGAGGTTATCACAGAACATTTAATTGAAAGACAAAGAAGAAGCGAACTTCCTCCTTGTCTTTACTAAGA
>JAYVJH010000509.1:0-2745 GCA_043769455.1 Runella sp.
GTCAGATTTATGTACAAACTGGCTTCCAACATACACTCTGTGGGGAGTGTGCTGGCTCCAACTAATTGGAAAATTCCAGTGCCAGCGTAGTTTCATATCAGCAGGTTTCCAGCCGTAGCCTGCTTCGGGCCAAACTCTGATGTCTCGGCTCTGTTGGGTTCGTTTGTCATATACTTCGAGACCGCCATCGTAGCAGCCTGATATAACTATATTTTCGTCGAATGGGTCGGGTTTGGCAAAACCACTTTCGCAGCCTCCCACACCTACCCAAGCACTAAGCGGAATTGACCCAAAACGAGTATTGCTCGGCGCACAGTACGAGTAGCCATCTTGCCGATTGCCATAGACATTGTACGGTATTTGGTTATCGACGGCCACATGGTACATTTGGGCGATGGGAAGCGTAACTCTCTGGTAGCTTTTGCCATGATTGAGCGATATACTCGCACAGCCATCATGCGCCATCATCATTCGGTTGGGGTTAGCAGGGTCTATCCAAAAATCATGGTTGTCGCCACCGCTTTTGTAGCCAAAGTGCCAAGTTTTACCACCATCTTTTGAGGTACCATGCTTGACACCCACAGTATGTATTTCGTTTTCGTTGTCAGGCGCAATCGTAATGCGGGTGTAGTAAGGCGCACGCTCGGCCATACTGTGGTCGTTGGACTGCAACGTCCACGTTTCGCCGCCGTCTGCCGAGCAGTAGAGTGCTGGGCTTTCCAGTTCAAACAACGCATAAACTACTTTGGGGTTGCTCTGCGACACAGCAACGGCAATTTTGCCAACGAGTCGGTCTTTTTGTCCAAATATCTTTTCGTTCAACAATTCCCACGTATCGCCACCATCTTTTGACCGATATACTCCGCCACTTGTGCCACCGCTCCGCAGCCCCCAAGTATTGATGTTGATTTGCCAAAAAGCAGCATACAAAATATCGGGGTTACTACTGTCTATGGCCAGGTCTATTGCGCCTGTGTTTTCGTTTACAAACAATACCCTGTCCCAACTATTACCTCCGTCTTTGGTACGGTATATTCCTCGTTCTTGTTGTGGGCCGTAAACATGACCCAATGCTGCGGCATAAACAACATCGGCGTTTTTGGGGTGAACAATCACTCGACCAATGCGCCCAGTTTTAGTTAAACCGCTATTTTGCCAAGATTTACCCGCATCAGTTGATTTATAAATACCATTGCCAAGCGAGTGTGCTGGTCTTATTACGAAGGTTTCGCCAGTGCCTGCCCATACTTGTTTTGGGTCGGTGGGGGTAATAGCCAACGAGCCTATCGAAGACACATCTTGGTCGTCAAAAATTGGTTTCCATGATACGCCACCATCGTCTGTTTTGAAAACACCACCCGAGGCGGCACCAATATAAGTAACGTTTGGGTTGCCAACTTCGCCCACAATAGCTACGGCACGGTTGCCGTCGGGGCCAATAAATCGGTAGTTGAGGTTTTTGAAAGTACCTGCTTCAATTTGAGCAAAAGACTGGATTGAAACTAAAAACAAAAAGAGTAGTAAGTGGTTTTTCATGGTAATATTTGTTTTTTGTACATAAAACTAACATAAGTGGTTGCTTATTACAGAACAGTGCTAAGATATTACACTTTTTTTAAGGCCAATGAGACCAAAGTCGTTCTCTACTTTTATCTTGGTATTTCTATTTTTTGTAACATCTGGGCTACAATGTCATCGGTTGTTGTGCCTTCCATTTCTCGTTCTGGGGTCAATATTATTCTGTGTCTCAATATTGGTGCGGCCAGCTCTCTGATGTCTTCGGGCGTAACAAAGTCTCGCCCACGAATGGCCGCAAGGGCTTTTGAGGCGTTTAGGATAGCTACCGAAGCACGGGGCGATGCTCCCAAAAATAGCGATTTATTACTACGGGTTTGCTGTACAATTTGGGCAATATAAACCATCAGATTACTCTCTACATGTACCTGTCGGGTTTTTTGACGCAAGGCTACCAACTGCTGTGGCTGTAAAACGGCTTCGACATTTGCGATGGCTTCGGCCATATCAGCGCGCTCGTTGTGGCCTTTCAGAATGTCAATTTCTTGGTCAAGGGTTGGGTAGCTCACTATAATTTTAAACAAAAAACGGTCGAGTTGTGCCTCTGGCAATCGGTACGTTCCTTCTTGTTCGATGGGGTTTTGAGTAGCCAATATCATAAACGGTGGCTCCATTGGGTAAGTCGTGCCGTCTATCGTAATTTGCCGTTCTTCCATTACTTCAAACAATGCTGCCTGGGTTTTGGCGGGCGCACGGTTTATTTCGTCCACCAGCACAATATTTGAGAAAATGGGGCCTCGCTTAAACTCAAAATCTATTTTTTGAGGGTTAAACACTGTCGTTCCCAAAACGTCGGAAGGCATCAAGTCGGGCGTGAACTGAATACGGCTAAAATGAGTGGCTACTGTTTTGGCTAATAATTTGGCTGTCAGGGTTTTGGCTACGCCTGGCACACCCTCAATTAGTACATGACCATCGGCCAATAGTGCCGTTAGCAACAATTCAATGGTTTGCTGCTGGCCAACGATTACTTTCCCGATTTGGGCTTGAATAGCCGCTACAGCTTCGTTGAGTTCTTGTAAGTCTATTGTTGATTCAAAATCCATATTTTTATTTTAGTATGTCTTAGATATCTTAGATTCAAGTAATAAATGCAACTAACGAGGTTATCACAGAACATTTAATTGAAAGACAAAGAAGAAGCGAACTTCCTCCTTGTCTTTACTAAGA
>JAYVJH010000510.1:0-9386 GCA_043769455.1 Runella sp.
CTCAAATATTATTAAATCTGGGTATCGATACACTCAACCCAATGCAAGAAGCCGCCCAAAAGGCAATCTTAAACACCAAAAATACACTTTTATTGGCTCCAACGGGTTCGGGCAAAACGCTGGCTTTTCTGATGCCGTTGGTACAAATGTTAGATTCTAAACAAAACTCGGTGCAGTGCCTTGTACTTACGCCCTCACGAGAGCTGGCCATACAAATTGAGCAAGTATGGCGCAAAATGGCGACAGGTTTCAAGGCCACTGTGTGCTATGGTGGCCACTCGATGGCTACCGAAATCCAGAGCCTAAGCACTCCGCCCGCCCTGCTGATAGGCACACCTGGCCGTATTGCCGACCACATCAGCCGCCAGACATTTGCCTTAAACGGTGTTCAGACTTTGATTTTGGACGAGTTTGATAAGTCGTTGGAGATGGGTTTTCAAGAACAAATGTCAATCATTGTGAGTGGACTTAATGGCCTCAACAAACGAGTATTGGTTTCGGCTACTTCGGGTATTGATATTCCTGATTTTGTAGGGCTGCGCTCGCCGACCCACGTCAATTTTATTCCAATCAACGAAGTCAAAACGGCCCTGACTACCAAAGCCATTGTTACCAACGACAAAATCAATACACTTTTTGACTTGCTTTGTTCTCTAAATTCTGAATCGGCATTGATTTTTTGTAACCAACGTGAAACAGCCGAGCAAGTCAGCGATTTTTTGAACAGAAACAAAATCGAAGCAACGTTTTATCATGGTGGCATGGAGCAAATTGACCGTGAGCGAGCCTTGATACAATTCAGAAACGGTAGCGTTAATTATTTGATTACGACCGACTTAGCCGCCAGAGGTCTGGATATTTCAGAGATGAAGCACGTCATTCATTTTCAGTTGCCACTCCACGAACACGAATTTGTACACCGCAACGGTCGAACTGCACGAATGTACGCCTCGGGTACGTCATATTTACTTTTGGGACAAAACGAATCTCGCCCTCATTACATTGACGACAATATTCAAACCATCAAAGTTTCGGCCAATAACTCACTGCCTAATCCACCCGAGTTTATAACGATTTATGTAAGTGGAGGCAAAAAAAACAAACTCAATAAGGTGGATATTGTTGGTTTTTTTTCGCAAAAAGGGCAGTTAGAAAAAGGCGACTTAGGACTAATCGAAGTCAAGGATTTTATTTCTTTTGCGGCCATCAGGCGGTCGAAGTATAAGAGTTTTTTGGGTAGAATAGAAAATGAAAAAATGAAAGGCAAAAAATACAAAATCGAAGTAGCTCGCTGATATTAGCCAGAATCCAACACTAAAAACTTACTATTATTACCATGCCCACAAAACAAGAGTCATCGGCGGTCAAACCCACTATACACCCACGCAATCCCCATCGTTTTAGGTACGATTTTCAAGCTCTAATTGCTACTTGTCCAGACCTAAAACCCTACGTGTCTGTCAATAGTTTTGGGTCAGAAACCATCAATTTTAGCGACCCTCACGCCGTCAAAATGCTCAATAGAGCCATTCTGAAACATTTTTACAAAATCGACTACTGGGATATTCCGCCACAATATTTGTGTCCACCCATACCAGGTCGAGCCGACTACGTGCATCATTTAGCCGATATATTGGCCAACGGGGCCGACGTTCCAACAGGTAAAAACATCGTTGGGCTTGATGTTGGCATTGGTGCCAACTGCGTGTATCCTATCATTGGCCATCAGAGCTATGGTTGGTCGTTTGTTGGTTCAGACACCGACCCCAAAGCCATCAAAACTGCCCAGCTTATCGTTGCCTCCAATGCTGCAATAAAGCCTTTTGTTGAATGTCGTTTACAACCATCATCGTCCCATATTTTCAAAAATATTATACAGCCCAGCGAGCGGTTTGACTTTACAATTTGTAACCCACCTTTTCACGCATCTGCCGCCGAAGCAGTGGCTGGCACAGGCCGTAAATGGCACAATTTAGACAATCAAAAAGCAAAACAAACAAACGCCCCCAACTTTGGTGGCCAGCCCTCTGAATTATGGTGCGAAGGTGGCGAGGCGGGTTTTATTGGTAGAATGATACAAGAAAGCAGCCAAGCAGCAGATAAATGCCTGTGGTTTACAACATTGGTTTCTAAGCAAACAACGTTGCCCAATATTTATAAATTACTCAAAAAAGCCAAAGCCATTGGCATAGAAACCGTAGAAATGGCGCAGGGACAAAAGATAAGTCGATTTGTGGCTTGGACGTTTTTGAGCAAACACGAGCAGCGAGTCTGGCGAGAAAGCCGCTGGCAAAGATGAAATATGCTATCAAGTACTCAACTAATTAGTAAGATAAGTAGTAGAAAAAAATAGCTCATATTATTTGAAAATATTTACAACTAATGCGCTCTAAAACAGATTATCCAAGCTGATTTCGGCTTGTACTAAGGCGTGGGCTTCTGTATTTTGTATCAAACCACCTGCCGTTATGAAAGTGCAAAACAGCGTTTTTTGATTCTTAGTAAAATAATTAAAGGCGGCCATTTTTATACGCATTTCTTGACTATACGCTTTGGTAATCACAAATGGTTGTTCATTAAATTTTATCTCGCACAAATTAATGGCTTTATCTGCTCTGTCGATGACCATATCTATCTGCGCCCCACTCATCTCATTGTTTCCCTTGCTATGCCAACTCGAAACTAGGCAATTGACCCCCTGCAAGCCTAATGCTTTGAGAATTTGTTTGGCATGATACATACAAATATTCTCAAACGACAGGCCACTCCAAGTACGCCATGCTTGCGTTTGTTGTAGTGCTTGCCAAGAGGTCGTATTTTTTCTAAAATTGACGTAAAATAGTGCGTAATTATCAACTAATTTAATCACTGCATCTTTACCTTTTTTTGAATACGGCACTTGTATTTCAATAAACCCCGACCCTTGTAATTCGTCTAATATTGTACTAAACCACCCACCAGACTTCTGCCCTAATTTGGCGAGTAAAATATCACGGGTCAGGCCATAGCGGTTTTTTCCTAATGTTTCTACAACTAACTGATGTAGGCCATTGGTTTCAAACAAAGCCGTAAAAAGATTTTCAAACTCGTCATAAAGTAGTCCTTCTTTACTGAGTACAAGCCTTGAAAGGGCTATTTCGGGTGTTTCTCCCTTTCTAACTTGGTTGAGATAATGCGGTATGCCACCCAAACCCATGTAGAGTTCGGCAATATGCTTTCTACTCAACATGATTTTCTTTTGCTGTAAGAATAACTCTGTCTCTGCCAAACTGAAAGGTTTGAGTAAAATTCTCTTCGTTACTCTATTATAAAGCCCGCCCCTGTTTTTTTCTATTTTTTGTATCATCCACGAAGAGGCCGAGCCACAAATAACCACAATTAGATCTTTTTGAGCCGAAGCCCAACCATTCCAAAAGCCTTCAAATGCAGTTAAAAATCTTGATTTAGGTGTTGCCATCCACGGCACTTCATCTAAAAAAATAACCTTTTTTGTATGTATTTTTTTTTGTAAAATAATATATGATTTTAGCATTTCAAATGCTTCAAACCAGTCTTGTGGCGTTTTAAGGTCGAAGTTTATTTGAGAGGCCGACTTCAAATTGGAAGCAAAATGGCGTAGTTGCTCTTTTAACTGCCCCTGAAATAGCCCACTTGTTTCAAAAATTATTTGTTTTGCAAAGTGCTCTCTGATTAAGTACGTTTTACCTATTCTTCTTCTCCCATACACCGCCACCAATTCACTTTGAGATGAGTCTAAGGCTTCATCAAGCAATTTGCGTTCTTCTATTCTTCCTACCATCTCTATTATTTTTTCGACAAATATACAATAAATACGATTTGGCGGATTATCATTTTCCATAAAACGCCAAATCGCACAAAAAAAATACGATTTGGCGTTTTATCGCTTTCAACAATTTGCTTTCTTACAACAAGTCATATTTTTCCAATATCTTAATAATGTCCTCCTCACGAGTAGGTTTTAGTTTTTGTTCTTTGATGAAGGCTTCAATCTGTGGTTGTTTGTCAGATAGTATTTCAAGAATCGTTTTTTTATCTTTTTTGATTCGGGTCAATATCCCGTTTTTTTGAATAAACAATGCTTCGTCTTTCAAGAACCGTTTGGTTTCTGAAGCCGAGCCATACAGTTTTTCGGTGGCTATTTGAGCCGCTATTCGTTTGAGAAGTTTGGCTTTGCCATCGTATAATACTTGGTAAAAAGAGCGGATTGTCAGCGGCTCTGCATTTGTAAAACCATTTCTAAACGTACCATCGCCACAGCTAAACTCCGTAATTTGGTCTGACAGCCTAAAATAACTACCTGCTACGTCATATTCAAGCTCATCTTTATAGATGTCATACCGCACTCGTTTGAGTTCGTAGATTTTGTTGTTGTGTTTGGCTTTGGCAAAACCCACAGACCAGTTGTCGTTCAGGTATGGTGAGCCTTCGATGTCGGTATATTTTACTTCTACAAAAGGCCGCCCGTTGATGTCGGTAATAAACTGGGCATTGGTTTTGTTTGATGAAATAATTAAAACAATCAATAAAATGGTTTTTGAGATTTTCATAGATTAAAAATTAGTAATTGTACCATAAAAGTACTCAAATATCAGTCAGTTAAATTATTAAAACAACGACCAACAAACAAAAATAGTCTGCACGCATACCATTTTCAAGAGAAATGTATTTTATTTGTAAAAAATTCAAAACATGAACGCATACATCGTAGCTGGCTACCGCACTGCCGTTGCCAAAGCCCCCAAAGGTGGTTTTAGATTTACTCGTCCCGACGACTTGGGCGCAGAAGTCATCAAATATATGTTGGCGCAAGTACCAGCTCTCGACCCCGCCCGTGTGGACGACCTTATAGTAGGTAATGCCGTACCCGAAGCCGAGCAAGGTATGCAAATTGCCCGTTATGTGGCGTTGTTGTCGTTGCCCAAAAGTGTGCCAGGCTTTACAATCAATCGTTATTGTGGTTCAGGTGTGGAGGCGATTGCGATTGCGGCGGCCAAAATAAGCGCAGGTATGGCCGACTGTATCGTTGCAGGGGGCATCGAATCGATGTCGATGGTACCAACCATGGGCTGGAAAACAGCCCTAAACTACGAAATCGCCAAAGACCATGCCGACTATTATTTGGGAATGGGAATGACGGCCGAGCAGGTAGCCAATCAGTTCAAAATCAGCCGTGAGGCACAAGATAAATTTGCATTCGAGTCGCATCAAAAAGCATTGGCGGCGCAGGCCTCGGGCAAGTTTGAGAGCGGCATAGTGCCAATTACGGTAAAGGAAACTTACTTTGATGCCAATACCAACAAAAAGAAAACTCGTGAATATGTAGTTGCCAAAGACGAAGGCCCGCGTGCCGACACAACTTTGGAGGCATTGGGCAAACTAAAACCTGTTTTTGCGGCTGGCGGAAGTGTTACGGCCGGCAACTCATCGCAAACCTCAGACGGTGCGGCTTTTGTGATTGTGATGTCCGAACGAATGGTCAATGAACTAAACATCAAGCCCATTGCTCGTATGATGTCTTACGCTTCGGCTGGTGTTGAGCCTCGTATCATGGGCATCGGGCCTGTGGCAGCTATACCGATTGCGCTCAAACAAGCAGGCATTACCCTCAACGACATTGACCAAATAGAACTCAACGAAGCCTTTGCGGCACAAGCTCTGGCCGTTATTCAAGAGTTAAATCTGGACGCTACCAAAATAAACCCCAACGGCGGAGCAATAGCCATTGGCCATGCACTCGGCTCAACTGGCGCACGGCTATCGGTTCAGTTATTCAACGAAATGCGGCTTCGCAACCAAAAATACGGTATGGTGTCAGCCTGTGTAGGTGGCGGGCAAGGTGTGGCTGGTGTGTATGAGTTTTTGGGCTAATAAAACCCTTGCACCGTCATAACTCAATCATTCATTCAATCACTATTCCCATGTCATTTCAAAAACCTGTCTCATAATGTCTTCGTCGGCTTCGCTGAGTTCTATGCCTCGGCGGCTGACGGTTTGGCGGGCTACTTCGATGGCTTTTTCGATGCGGTATTCTGTCAGCCCCTCAGCCGCCCCACCCCAACTAAACGACAGTATGTGCTTGGCCTGAAAACCCGCACCAAAAACATTGGCACTGACCCCAACCACTGTACCTGTGTTGAACATCGTGCTGATGGCTGCCTTGGTATAGTCGCCCATGAACAAACCACAAAACAGACGACCTGTGTCTTCTAAACTTTGGCTGGCATAGTTGTAGATTTTGACGTTTGTGTAGTCATTTTTCAAATTAGAACTATTGGTATTTGCGCCCAAATTACACCATTCGCCAACGACAGAATTACCAATAAAACCATCGTGTCCTTTGTTGCTATAACCAAAAAAGACGGTATTGGCTACCTCCCCACCTACTTTGCAATGTGGCCCGATACTGATGTTCGACCTCATTTTTGCACCCCAGTTCACAGTTGAGCTTTCGCCCAATGCAAATGGCCCCAAAATAATAGCACCCTCTGACACCACGGCGTTTTTGCCAATATAAATTGGGCCATTTTCGGCATTTAAAATAGCCGCTTTTATAATTGCGCCTTCTTCAATAAAAATATTTTGTGTATCATAACATTTTGTATGCGGGTCTGTAATAGCTTGGCTACCTTTATTTTTTTTGATTTGTTCTAAGTCCAAACTAATTTGGGCGGCATTTTCTACAAAAATATCCCATACTTGGCCAATGCTCACTACTTTTTCTGAAAACAAAATATTTTTTAATTCTACAATCGGACTCACAACCTCAAACGAGGCACGATAGGCAATAGTTATATTGCCCGAAACCAATACTTCGCCTGTTTGTAATTGGCAAACAGCTTTTGTTAAATTTTCGGTTGGGCAAACAGAGCCATTCACAAAGACGTTATCGTTGGTCGTTATTAGTTTAAATTTGGTTTGAAGATATGGTTCAGTCAAAAATGAAGGTTTGGTTTTCAGAAAGTGAGTCCATTTTTCGGTAATTGTCCAAATACCACAACGGATTTCGGCAACGGGGCGGGTAAAAGTAAACGGGAGCAGATGTGAGCGAACGGTAGTGTCGTCGAACAAAATGTAATTGGTCATCGAATATATCAAAAATAGTGGCCACAAAAGTAGTCAAAATCTGTTAATACAAAGATATTGATAGAAAGTCTCTTAAAACCAGTACTTAATTTTGTATTTATTTCATTTTTTTTTAAGTTTGAGCGATTATATTGGCGTTTCGTTTAACGTATATACCAAAACCCTAAACAAAAAACGATGATAAAAAACTTAAAAGTGACTCTACGCACCCCCACTTGGCTTACGATTGTGCTGGGTGTGTGCCTGTTGAGTTGGCAATATCTCTACAATGATATTCCATACAATATTCAAGTCGTCTTTTTTGTATCGCTGATATTATTGACAGGTATTCCACACGGATCATTAGACCATCTGATACAAAAAACAACAGACAACCATGCCAATCGTCGATATAATCTCGCTTTTTTTTTAGTCAAATACCTATCACTAATGGCTTTCTATGCTTTGGCCTGGTTTTGGTTTGCTGGTTTTAGTTTATTGTTATTTTTGATAATATCTGCATGGCATTTTGGGGAAACCGACATAGAAAAGACACCAAAAAACGCTACTATTTGGTCTTTTACTCGATTACTTTACGGTTTTTATGTATTAGCCTTTATCTTGCTGACTCACGCCAACGAAGCAAGCCCCATTATTGAACAAATGATAAGCAGACAGGGTAGTTCATTGGTATATTGGCATTTTATACACAATAACGTCAAACAAATACTTTATTTATTGGGGCTTTCGCTTGCTACTATTTTGATTGTGGCACAATCTCAACATCATATTCAATTCGACAAAGTTAGGCTACTTAGGCTTGTCCTTATTCTTTTTATTTCTATATGGCTTCCGCTTTTGCCTGCTTTTGCACTGTACTTTGGTGGCTGGCACTCGCTTTGTGCTTTCGACAATATTCACAGCTACTTACAAAAAGACTACCCCACTTTGTCTTTTAAGCAAGTCTATATCAAAACTTTACCATTAACTGCAATCGCTATCGTATTTCTGGGTACTTTTTTTTGGTATCAGCATAATTTTATGCAACAGTACGACCCGTTTGCAATATTATTTATTTTTATATCGCTTATCACTCTGCCGCATCTTACTATTGCACATCAAATGAATAATGTAGCTGAGTAGCTCTGTTTAGCAGATTGAAAAATATTTTAAACAAAAAAATAGATATTTTTCAAAACAAATTATAACTTGCGATGTTTATAACTTTGAATAGTCTAATTCATTACCCAAATAATTCACCAAAACAAAACGTTTACCAAAATGAACACCCTTAACATCCTACTAAACGGTAACCTCGCCGCCGGCGACTATATCGGATTCACATTTTTCACTGGCTACATGTCAATGTTGGCCGCCTCTATTTTCTTTATTGTAGAGAGAGGTACAGTTACAGACAAGTGGAAGACATCATTACTTATTTCTGCCCTTATCACTTTTATTGCGGCAGTTCACTACTATTACATGAGAGGTGTATGGTTGGAGACAGGTACTTCGCCAACACAGTTTCGCTACATCGACTGGACACTAACTGTGCCTTTGATGTGTATTGAGTATTATTTGATATTGAAGCCAGCAGGTGCAAAAAGCGGAATGCTAATGCGTTTGTTACTTGGTTCAATATTGATGCTTGTTGCAGGCTACATCGGTGAGGCCATTACACCAGAAAGCAACGTATTGTGGGGAGTAATCTCAACATTGGGCTGGGCGGTTATCATCTATGAAATCTACATGGGCGAAGCATCTAAGTTGGCAGCATCGTCTGGCAACGAGGCAGTTGTAGAAGGCTACAAGGTAATGAGATGGTTTACATTGGTAGGTTGGGCAATTTACCCAATCGGATACTGTATGCTACCAGGTAACATTTTACATGGTTTTGTAGAAGGCGCAGACTTCAGCAAAAACTCACCTGTAGATTTGGCTTACAACATTGCAGATGCTATCAACAAAATCGGCTTCGGCTTAGTAGTTTACAGCATCGCAAAAAATGCAACTGCTGCCGAAATGGTTAAAGCAAAAGCATAAATCGCAAGCGGTACTTGAGTACTGAATGCAAATAACAGAAATTAGACTTAGTAGAAGTGGAGAGATTTGGAAATTACTGAAAAGTAAAATCTAAGTCCCTCCACTTTTGCTTTTTTGCTCCTCCACTGGCTGAGGCCAGTGGCAACTGATTTTGTTTTTATCTCTTAGATTCAAGTAATAAATGCAACTAACGAGGTTATCACAGAACATTTAATTGAAAGACAAAGAAGAAGCGAACTTCCTCCTTGTCTTTACTAAGA
>JAYVJH010000511.1:0-3143 GCA_043769455.1 Runella sp.
TTTGCTCTTATAAACAGTCCAACACAAATCCAAGCTGCAACGGCCCCTACTAATGCCCCAACGATAACATCGAGCGGATAATGCACACCTACATAAATACGGCTATATGACACCACAGCCGCCCAAGCAAAAAACCACTTGACGGCAGGGTATTTGTGGCCAATCAAAAGCCACAATGCCGTGGCCAGACCAAAACTATTAGCAGCGTGCGAAGATGCAAAGCCATATTGTCCTCCACAATCGGTTACGGCGTGAATTTTATTTTGCAAATATACTACATGACAAGGTCGTAGTCGTTGTACCAATGGTTTGAGAAAAGTAGATGTAAACTGGTCTGACACAGCCACCGTGGCTACCAAACTGATGATGATTGACCATGATTTTTGTTTATACTTCCAGACAAAAAAAACGATAATTAAAAAATACAACGGAATCCAAGTATTTCGCTCTGTTGCCCAGTACATCAAAAAATCAGCCCAATTACTGTGTAAACCATTGAGCAGCAAAAATATACGAGTATCTATTTCTTGAATTTGGCGAAGCATGATGAGTTGTTTAGGGAAGCCTTTGCTTTGGAGCGAAGGCTTCCCTAATTATAGTGATAACCTCTCTCTTACTAACTTAATTTTGGCGGCGGCTATGGTTCTGGCTTTTTCTTCTCCTTCAATTAGCTTTTGCTCCAAGGCTGCTGGGTTCTCGTGATAATAATAATTGAATAGTTCTCGTTCTTTGGCAAAACGTCTTACAAAAACTTCGTGGAGTGCTTGTTTGGCATGGCCGTAGCCGTAGCCCCCTTGTTGATAATTTTGGCGCATTTCGGCAATTTCTGTTTCTGAGGCAACCAACGAGTAGAGCTTGAAGGTAACATCAGCATCGGCATCTTTGGGGTCTTCGAGTGGTGTCGAGTCAGATACTATTTTTTTGATGGCTTTCATCAATTCTTTTTCGGGCAAGAAAATATCTATATAATTACCGTAAGACTTGCTCATTTTCAGGCCGTCTGTACCAGGAATTACCATTACACGGTTATCAATTTTGGCTTCTGGCACCACAAATGTATCGCCAAAAGTACGATTAAAAGCCTCGGCCATGTCTCGGCTCATTTCTAAATGTTGCTTTTGGTCTTTACCAACAGGTACAAAGTTGGCATCGTACAATAAAATATCGGCAGCCATCAGAATCGGGTACACAAAAAGCCCTGCGTTAATATCAGCCAATCGGTCGGACTTGTCTTTGAACGAGTGAGCATTGGCCAGCATTGGGTAGGGCGTTACACACGACAAGTACCACATCAGCTCGGTATGGTAGGCTGCTACCTGCGACTGTCTATAAAACGTAACTCGCTCTGTATCAAGGCCACAGGCCAACCATGCGGCAGCAATAGCTCGGGTGTTTTCTTTGAGTTCGGTAGGGTTTTTGATGGTTGTGAACGAGTGCAGGTCGGCAATAAACAAAAAAGAGTCGTTGCCCACTTGTTCAGAAAGCTGGATTGCGGGCAAGATTGCGCCCAATATATTGCCCAAATGGGGCTTTCCACTGCTTTGTATGCCTGTTAAGATTCGTGCCATTGGTTATACTAAAAATGCTTCTACTGTTTTGGTTGAATAAACTCGGTTACTTTCTAAGAAAAACTCCATGCGGTCGAGAGCAAGTGTGAGTTCGTCTAATTGTGGCAAACAAACGATTCTAAAATGGTCGGGAGTGATATAGTTAAAACCCGTGCCTGCTACGACCAACACTTTTTGCTCACTCAAAAGCTGATAAACGAAATCACCATCGTTTTTGAAGTCAAATTTTTTGAGATCAATTTTTGGAAAAACATACAATGCACCCTTAGGCTTGACACAACTAATGCCTGGAATGGCCGTCAGTCGGTCATAAACGAGCGTAATTTGTTTGTGTATCCGCCCCGTTGGTAGTACCAAATCGTTGATACTCTGGTAGCCACCGAGTGCTGTCTGAATGGCATATTGTGTTGGTACATTGGCACATAGCCGCATACTGGCCAAAAACGTAAGGCCCTCGATGTATGACTTAGCGTGGTGTTTTTTGCCACTCAATATCAGCCAACCACCTCTAAAACCTGCCGCCCTGTAGTTTTTGGACAAGCCACCAAAGGTTACACAAAGCGTATCATGCACAAGGCTTGCCATAGGGTAATGTACGGCTCCGTCAAACAATATTTTATCATAAATTTCGTCCGAAAATACCACTAAGCTATGTCGTTCGGCTATTTCGGCTATGCGTTGTAGTACGTCTTTGTCATAAACTGCCCCAGTAGGGTTGTTGGGATTGATGATAACAATGGCTTTGGTTTTGGCCGTGATTTTGCTTTCTAAGTCGTCGATGTCAGGATTCCAGTCGCTGGCTTCATCGCATACATAATGCACTGCTTTGCCACCACTTAGTGCCACCGAAGCCGTCCAAAGAGGATAATCGGGCGAGGGTACGAGTACTTCGTCGCCATCGTTCAATAATGCTTGCATCGACATCACTATTAGCTCGCTTACGCCATTGCCAATATAAACATCGTTGATAGTTACGTCCCTGATGCCCTGTGTTTGGGTATAGTGCATGACGGCCTTGCGGGCTGCAAAAAGCCCACGAGAGTCCACATATCCCTGTGCATTACGAATATTTAATAGAATATCGTGGATAATTTCATCGGGAGTATCGAAGCCAAAAGGAGCGGGATTGCCAATGTTGAGGTTGATAATTTTAGCCCCTTGCGCTTCAAGTTCCAACGATTTTTCATAAACAGGCCCTCGAATGTCGTAGCGCAAATTTTCGAGTCTATCACTTTTTACTATCTTCATGGTTGTTTTAATTATTGGCCAACAAGCTATTTATTACCTGCGCTTGCGGTTATTGGCCTTGAATCTATCACGTGAATTATTACTACTGCCACTACTGCCATTGTTGCTACTATTGCCGCTATTGCTACCGTTATTCTGGTTACGAATGTTATTTCCTCGGTTGTTATTGTTGGTGTTAGTCCCGCTGCCGCTATTAGGTCTATTTTGGCCAAAATTACGCTGTCCACTGCTACTTTGCGACCGAGACCGATCTTGACCTGAGCTTTTATCTCTCGGGTTTGAGTCCACCAATCCATTTTGGCGTATGTGATTTATTTCGGTACGCAG
>JAYVJH010000512.1:0-4272 GCA_043769455.1 Runella sp.
GGCTCAAAGAAATTTGCTCGGCTAATTCGTGAAGGCGACTACGATGCAGCTTTGGCGGTGGCTCGTGAACAGGTCGAAAATGGCGCACAGATTATTGACATCAACCTCGACGAGGGTATGATTGATGGCGTTGAGGCTATGAATCGTTTTTGTAACTTGCTCATGGCCGAACCCGACATTGCCCGTGTGCCGTTTATGGTCGATTCGTCAAAATGGGAGGTTATTGAGTCTGGCTTAAAATGTTTGCAAGGTAAAGCAATCGTAAACTCAATATCACTCAAAGAAGGCGAAGAGAAATTTGTAGAATACGCCCAAAAAGTAAAACGCTATGGTGCGGCAGTGGTTGTGATGGCTTTTGACGAAACGGGTCAGGCTGATAACTACCAGCGCAGAATTGAGATTTGTGAGCGTGCTTATAATATTTTGGTCAATCAAGTAGGCTTCAAGCCCCAAGATATTATTTTCGACCCCAATGTTCTGACTATCGGTACAGGAATCGAAGAGCATAACAACTATGCCGTTGATTTTATAAACGCAACTCGCTGGATAAAAGCCAACTTGCCGCACGCCAAAGTAAGCGGTGGAGTGTCCAATGTATCGTTTTCGTTTCGTGGAAATGAGCCTGTGCGTGAGGCCATTCATACCGTGTTTTTGTATTATGCCATTCAGGCAGGTATGGACATGGGCATTGTCAATGCAGGGCAGTTGGGGCTTTACGACGATTTGCCCAAAGACTTATTGGAACATTGCGAAGACTTGATTTTGAACCGCCGTGACGATGCCGCCGAGCGCATGGTAACGTTTGCTGAAACCGTCAAATCGAAAGGTAAAGAAGTGGTGGCCGATGTAGCCTGGCGCAACGAGCCTGTCAATAAACGCCTGGAATATGCGCTGATAAAAGGCATTACTGAGTTTATTGACCAAGACACCGAAGAAGCTCGCCAATTAGTGGAAAAGCCACTGCACGTTATTGAAGGGCCACTAATGGACGGCATGAACGTAGTAGGCGATTTGTTTGGTGCTGGCAAAATGTTTTTGCCACAAGTAGTAAAATCGGCAAGGGTGATGAAAAAAGCGGTAGCGTATTTGTTGCCGTATATTGAAGAAGAGAAAATAAGTAATCCAACTGAAACTGAAAGTGGGGTAGCAAAAATTTTATTGGCTACCGTCAAAGGCGACGTACACGACATTGGCAAAAATATTGTAGGCGTGGTGTTGGGTTGTAACAATTATGAAATTATAGACATGGGTGTAATGGTGCCAACTGACAAGATTTTGGCCGCTGCCCGTGAGCATAATGTCGATATTATTGGGCTTTCGGGTCTGATAACACCGAGTTTGGACGAAATGGTGGGCGTGGCCAAAGAAATGGAGCGCCAAGGCTTTACCATTCCGCTATTGATTGGTGGCGCAACGACCTCACGCATACATACGGCCGTCAAGATTGACCAACATTATTCAGGACCAGTAATACACGTCTTAGATGCCAGCCGTGCGGTGCCTGTGGCAGGTAAATTGACCCAAAACGAAGATACTTACAAACAAGCACTTACCGACATCAAGGCTGAATATGCCAAACTGCGAGAAGATTATGCCAACCGAAAACAAGAAAAAGACTATATTGGCATAGAAGCCGCACGAGCCAACAAAACCAAAATTGACTGGGATTCTTACGAAAATGTGCAACCACAGTGGTTTGGCAATAAGTATTTTAATGACTATTCATTGGCCGAAATTGCGAAGTACATAGATTGGACACCGTTTTTTCAGACGTGGCAATTAAGTGGAAAGTATCCCAAAATTTTTGATGATGAAGTGGTAGGCTTGGAAGCCAAAAAACTGTATGACGATGCACAGACGATGCTCAACGACATCATCAAAAACAAATCTTTACAGGCTAATGCAGTGGTTGGGTTTTATCCTGCACAATCCAGCCCCCCAGCCCCCGATGGGGGGCTGGATTGTGCAGATGATATTGTTATATTATCACCAGATGGTGAAACTATTGTTTTACACCACCTACGCCAACAAAACCAAAAAGCACAGGGCTTGCCCAATTTGTGTTTAAGTGATTTTATTGCCCCCAAACCCTCGATGGGGGCTGCCTTAGTTCCCCCATCGGGGGCGAGGGGGGCTATTGGTGCTTTTGCCGTAACGACTGGCTTGGGCATTGAGCCATTATTAGAAAAATACGAAGCCGACCATGACGATTATAGCTCGATTATGCTCAAATCTATTGCCGACCGTCTGGCGGAGGCATTTACAGAACTCATGCACGAGCGAGTACGCAAAGAGTTTTGGGGATATGCCAAAGACGAGAGTTTTAGTAACGACGAACTAATCAAAGAAAAATATGATGGTATCAGGCCAGCGCCAGGCTACCCCGCCTGCCCCGACCATACCGAAAAAGCAACACTCTGGAAACTACTCGATGCCGACAAAACAGGTATAACCCTGACCGAAAGCTACGCCATGTACCCAGCCAGCAGCGTTAGTGGTTTTTACTATGCCCACCCAGCCAGCAAGTATTTTACGATTGGAAAAATACAAAAAGACCAAGTAACAGACTATGCCCGCCGTAAAGGGCTACCCTTAGATGTTTGCGAAAAATGGCTCTCGCCTGTGTTGGGGTATGATGTGTAGGAAAAATAGAAAAAGCGGCTCGATAGTCGCTTTTTCTATTTTCTTACTAACTTTGAATTTTAAAGCTAATCATTTTTTCAGATGAACCCGCATATTACTCATTTAGAAATTAGAAATTTTAAATCTATTGCTCATTTAGAACTTTCTGATTTTAAGAAAATTAATCTATTTATTGGGCGGCCAAATGTTGGTAAATCTAATATTTTAGAGGCTTTGTCGTTGTTTTCTTTGCCTTTGTTAAAAGTAAAATCGGGGCAAATGCCCTTCAAGAAAATTCAAACCATAATCAGGGCAGAGAGCGAAACAGAACTATTTTATGAGGGTAATATATCAGAAGCGATAAGAGTACAAACGAGTAATATGTCTTGTAATATTTCGCATTATAGCAATACGTTTGCGCCTAAAATTTTAGACGAACCAATTCAGACAAAAGGCTTTGCTATTCAATTTTCTGATACCTTTCTGGGCAAAGACCAAAATGTTGTTAAATGCTATCAATTCAAATCCAATACTAAATTTAAAAGAGAAAAAACCGACTATTTGTCAGTTCCAAATGGTCAAAATATACTTGAAGTACTTGAATTGTACCCAGAACTGAGAGAAATATATACGCATTGGTTTGAACAATACGGCTTACGATTGGTATTAGATAAAGCCAGTAATTCATTGAAAATATTGAAAGACAAAGGCAAAGAGGTTTTTATTATTCCCTATTCTCTTATTGCAGATACACTTCAACGTATTATTTTTTACAAAACGGCTGTTGCCTCAAACGAACATTCGGTACTACTTTTTGAAGAACCCGAAGCCCACGCCTTCCCACCATATATTGCCGAGTTTACGCAAGAAGTCATACAATCACAGACCAATCAGTTTATGATTGTTACGCATAGTCCCATTATTGTCAATGATTTTTTGGAAAATGCTCGGGAAGATTTAGCGATTTTTATGGTTGATTTTCAACGTGGACAAACAGTAGCACGAGCATTGAGCAAAGACCAAATTTATGAGGTTTACAAATATGGTGTGGATTTGTTTTTTAATAACGAAGCCTATCTAAATGTATGAGTTTCGACTTGCATATTATTCCAGAGTGCTACATTGATACCAAACTTATCAAAGCACTTGTACCACCTACAACTCGCTACAATCATCAAAAAGGCTGCGATACGGTTACAAAACGCATGAAAGAAAAACTTAGCGATGAGTTTGCGTTAGGTATTGTGGACAGGGATAAACGTGATTTAGCCTATGCTAACAAATGTGATTTGATTTGTGAAAAACCCAATAGTCTTCAATTATTCAAACATCATCAGAGACATCATTATCTCATTTTTATTTGTCCAGCTATGGAAAAATGGATTATTGAAAGTGCCGATGAAGTCGCAATTCTATTGACTGACTATAATCTGCCACACGATTTTAGAAAACTAAGAGATATTACGAAGACTTCTAAAAGCGATAACGATGATATTCATTCAAACGATTTTAAACGGCTATTCAAATCGTTGAAAGATAGTAGTTCTCAGAATATTGCTGTTTTGAAATTTTGGATAACGTATTTGAAAAGTGAAAATTATTCGGTAGATATTGATTTTTTAAAAACAGAAACCAATAGAATTTTGGACG
>JAYVJH010000513.1:0-2314 GCA_043769455.1 Runella sp.
ATCAAAAAAGCACAACCAGCCCTCGAAAGTGCCGAAGAGGTATATGCCGAATATCCAATCAATAACTTAGACCGTTCAGTGGGCAATATGCTCTCAAACGAAATATCTAAACTGTATGGCGGGCCGGGGCTGCCGAAGGGGACTATTCATTTTAAATTTAAAGGAACGGCTGGCCAGAGTTTTGGAGCATTCAACACTGCTGGCATAAGGCTCGAACTCGAAGGTGATGCCAACGACTATTTTGGAAAAGGGCTTTGTGGCGCAGACTTGGTAGTTTATCCTGACAGTAGGGCCACATTCAAACCTGAAGAAAATATCATTGTCGGTAATGTGGCTTTTTATGGAGCCACATCGGGCGAATCGTATATTCGTGGTACGGCTGGTGAGCGTTTTTGTGTCAGAAATTCAGGTGCAAAAGTAGTTGTAGAAGGAATCGGCGACCATGGTCTTGAATATATGACAGGTGGCGTAGTAGTGATTTTGGGCGAGACTGGTCGTAACTTTGCGGCAGGAATGTCGGGTGGGGTGGCTTATGTTTGGGATAAAAACCAAGATTTTGCCGCCAAAGTCAATAAAGAAATGGTAACACTCGCAGCACTCAACGACGAAGACCAGCAGATTGTGTTTGGATTTATCGAAAAACATTTTGAAAACACAACCAGTAGCGTGGCCTTTCAGATGATGCAAGAATGGTCAAAATATGCCGCTCAGTTTGTAAGGGTATTGCCAAATGATTTCAAAAAAGCACTCGAAAGCCGTAATATCAGCCTAACAGAGCAAATTGCCAATAAAAACATTGTCTATCAGGATATTACGATGGACGTTGTGAATCAGTAATTGATTTGCTAACTTTGTTTTAAACTAATTGATTATCAACATGAAAAACTGGGAAGACATAGCCACTACATCTGAGCATCATGCTGCGGTCGAAATCAAAAAATCTTTTGACGAAGGAAACCTTCATGATGTCGAAGAAGGATTAGAAATACTATTAGATGTTATGGCCAGAGGCGAAAAAAGAGCATTAAGAAGCCAGTTAATAAGGCTAATGGTACACATTCTAAAATGGAAAATTCAACCGCAAAAACGATCAAGAAGTTGGGTTTTAACAATTTCTAATGCCCGTTTTGAAATAGAAATGGAACAAAAATATAGCCCATCGCTAAATAAGGCACATGTTGAAGAGATATGGGAAAATTCATTAAAACAAGCTAAAAAAGAAGCCCAAATCGAAACTGATATGTCTATCAAACATATCGAAAACTTGACCTGGGAAGAAGTTTTTGAAGTGGAGTATAATCTTTAAATCAAAAAAAAATGTCGGCGATAGAACTAAAATCAAATTTCCATGAACTGATTGATAAAATTCAAGATGTTCAGATGCTTCGTAGTTTGTACGATTGTGTGGCAGACTTTACAGTTGAAACGAACGATTATATTTATTTATCAGATGACCAAAAAAAGCGGATTGAAAGTTCAATTTTACAGGTTAGTAGTGGTCAGGTTGTGTCTAATGACATTATGAAAGAGAAAGTAAAACTATGGCTCTCAAAATAGTTTGGACAACGAACGCTGAGGAAGATTTAAGGCAAATTTTAGACTATTTGTTAGACGAATGGGCTGACAGTTTCGCTGAGGTATTTTCAGAACAGCTTTTTCAAACATTAAATTTATTAGAATTGCACCCATAATTGGGTATGGTAACTCAAGAATTTACATCAATCAGGCGAATAGCTATTAAAAGACAATACTCTCTCTATTATTTAGTTTTAAAAGATGAGGTTGTTGTGATAAATATTCTCAATAACAAACGACAAAAATTAACGATGGGAAAACCTACTGGATTTTTAGAAATAGAAAGAACGCTACCCAAAAAACGGAGCGTGTCAGAACGTAGATTGGACTACCGTGAAGTAGAGCAACCGCACAGCGAAACCCTCTCGACAGACCAAGCGGCTCGTTGTATGGATTGCGGTATTCCGTTTTGTCATAGTGGTTGCCCGCTGGGCAATATCATTCCTGAGTTCAACGATGCGGTCTATGAACAAAACTGGGAATATGCTTATCAGATTTTGAGTAGTACTAATAATTTTCCTGAGTTTACGGGCCGTATCTGCCCTGCGCCTTGCGAGTCATCGTGTGTGTTGGGTATCAACAAGCCGCCTGTTGCGATTGAATTTATCGAAAAATCAATCATCGAAACCGCTTATGCCAAAGGGTATGTCAAACCACGTATTCCTGCCAAACGGACTGACAAACGTGTGGCTGTCGTTGGCTCTGGCCCGGCGGGTTTGGCTACTGCCGCACAGCTCAA
>JAYVJH010000514.1:0-5655 GCA_043769455.1 Runella sp.
GTTGGTTGCCAACCATCGCTCGGTGATGGCATTGGCGAGGTGGTCAAACTGATAATTTTGAAGCCCCACTATTGCCAAATATTGCAAGCAAGGCCAGCCGTTGGGTGCGTCCCATTGTTGGCCGTTGTTGATGGTTGTTGTGGCAAGTCCACCTTTTTTCAAAAATTGTTTTTCGAGTATTTGGGCTGTATTTTTGGCTTGCTCTGGGGTCGCTATCTCAAAAAACAGAGGATAAACCATTGCCAGCGTGAGGCTGCCTGTTTGTTTGTTTTCTACAAAATCAAAATCAGTAAAGGTTTGTAGGTTTTGATTATAACAATATTTTAGAATAGCTTTTTTACGAATCAGGGCTTTGTTTTTGAACTCGTTTTGCAAATTTTCATTTCCTTTATTGACTTTTGCCAATAGCATTTCGAGGTGATAGAGCAGACAATTCAAATCAACAGGTACGATATAGAGAGTGTGAATAGTAGCCAAGTCGTGTGGGTCTTTGAACCAACGACTCGAAAAATCCCAGCCTGATTCGCAAGCCGCTCTAATGTTTCTAAACAACTCAGTTGGTTGTTGTTTGGACTGTTCGGACAGTTCTATATCTTCTTTGTACGACTCTTGACGAGGCATATCACTGTCGTCAAAATACCGATTGAGTACTGTACCATCAGGCATTTTTACTACTCGCCTAAATGCTTGTTGCGTAGCTAAATTTTCGATTCCGTTTGTCCAAAAACTATACTCTTTTTCAAGAACTAATTTATATTTTTCGTAGAATGTTTCACCCAGTAGTTCAATAATCAACGAAAAAAAAGGTGGCTGGCTACGGCTCAGAAAATAGGTGCGATTACCGTTGGGTATATGTCCATAATAATCAATAAAGTACGCAAAGTTATCGGCAATATTTTCGATAGCAATGTAGTTGCCTACCGTCTGCAAGCCCAGGGCAGTAAAGTAAGTATCCCAATAATAAATCTCACCAAATCGTCCACCTGGCACTATGTATGGATTGGGCAAATACAACAACGAGCTATATGGCGGCGGCAACTCGGGTTGGCGAGTCAAGTGTGGCCATAGCTTGTTGATATGTACTTGGGGCGAGTGGCTGCTATCGGCCTCAAAATCAGAAGCGAAGACCTTGGGTAGCTCAAAATGGCCCAACACGAAGACTTTTAAATCAAAATCTATCTTTTGTTTTTCTATTTCATAAGCGGCCAGAATCTGCTCTGGGGCAAATTTGGGTGTACAGTCCACAAAGGTTTTATTGTCGGCAAAAACAGATGACAGTTGCACATCGGCAAACAACTGGCCAAAAAGAATGTCGGGTGTTGCAGTCAAAATAATGTAGATTTTTGATTTGACAAATATAAACAAAATAGCTTTATATTTGCCTCAAATAACCAATAACTTGATATGTCTGTTCACAGTGAAGTAAAGCGAATAACTACCCATACACTTCAAAAAATGAAGGCCAAAGGCGAGAAAATATCCTGCCTAACTGCCTACGACTATACCATGTCCCAAATTGTCGATGCGGCTGGTGTAGAACTGATTTTGGTTGGCGACTCAGCCTCAAACGTTATTTTGGGCCATGAAACCACACTACCCATTACCCTCGACCAGATGATTTTTATGGCGCAAGCCGTAGTAAGAGGTGCAAAACGAGCATTAGTTGTTGTCGATTTGCCGTTTGGTACTTACCAAGGCAATTCAGAAGAAGCCCTGCGGTCGGCCATTAGAGTCATGAAAGAATCGGGCGCGCACGCCGTAAAGCTCGAAGGCGGCCTCGAAATCAAAGAGTCTATTACACGCATTTTAAGCGCAGGTATTCCTGTCATGGGGCATTTGGGCCTTACGCCGCAGTCTATTTATAAATTTGGAACATATACCGTCAGAGCCAAAGAAGAAGAAGAAGCCCAAAAACTAATTGAAGACGCTCAAATACTCAACGAAATAGGGTGTTTTGCAATGGTCTTAGAAAAAATACCCGCAACACTAACCGAGACTGTTTCAAAAACTGTTGCTATTCCAACTATTGGTATTGGTGCAGGGCCAATGGCCGATGGTCAGATTTTGGTTTTACACGATGTGCTTGGACTTACCAAAGAGTTCAAACCCCGATTCTTGCGCCGCTATGCCGACCTGCATACAGCCATGTCCGAAGCCATTAGTCATTATGTAACAGATGTCAAAACAAACGATTTTCCATCACAAGCTGAATCTTATTGAGTTGAAATAGGCTCTGGGGGTCTCCGATAATTCTTTTGATTGTTTAACAAAAGTAACTTAAGTACTTATTAAAACTAATACGGTATTTTAATAACTTACTGATTAACAGCACTTTATTTAACTCAATACACCGTACTTCGGGCTGGATAGCTGAACGACTTACTGGTCAGGCCAATATGATTACTGCTTTTTTGCTGTAACCTTTGCTTTAATTTCTACCTCTGTTTTCGACAAATAAAATCATTCTTAGATTTTTTTGTATATTTGACCATGCACCCACTCATCGACAACCACGGACGACCCATTAGCTATCTACGCCTTGCCGTTACAGACCGTTGTAATCTGCGATGTTTTTATTGTATGCCGCAAGAAGGCATTAACTATTTGCCCAAACCCCAGCTACTGACGTTTGAAGAAATGGAACGTGCCGTAAGATTATTGGTTCAGATGGGTGTGGACAAAGTCAGAATTACGGGTGGCGAACCATTCGTCAGGCGGGGTATTATGGATTTTTTAGAAAGAATTAGCCAGTTGGACGGTCTCAAACAAATAAACGTTACGACCAATGGCGTGCTAACTGCCCCTCTCGTGCCAGATTTGAAACGTATTGGTATTAAATCTGTCAATTTGAGTTTAGATAGCCTCAATCGCCAGCGATTTCAGGACATTACTCGTCGAGATGAATTTGATGCTGTCTGGGAGACTTTTGAAAATTTATTAGAATACAACATCAAAACCAAACTCAATACTGTTGTGATGTCGGGCAAAAATACCCAAGACATTCTACCAATGGCCGAGCTTACTCGTCAATATCCAGTCAGTGTACGATTTATTGAAGAAATGCCTTTTAATGGTGAAGGCGAACACCTGTACGATGAGTTTTGGAGTCATAAAAAAATATTAGACGAACTCAAAAAAACATACCCCAACATCTACAAATTACCCGACCCACCAGCCTCAACGGCCTACAATTACCAAATTCCAGGCTACAAAGGGACTATTGGCATCATTGCGGCATTTAGTCGTACATTTTGTGGAACTTGCAACCGCATCAGACTCACGCCACAAGGAGGTTTTATGACCTGTTTGTATGGCGAAAATGCCCTTAATCTACGAGATTTGATGCGAGAGTCTGACGATGATGAAACCATCAAAACCTTAATTGCCAACACACTACGACACAGATCCAAAGATGGTTTTGAAGCCGAAGGTCGCCGTGTAGCAAGTGGCATCACAAGCTCAATGGCAACCATTGGAGGATAAATTACAGAACAGAAAAAAACAAACCGCAAAACCGATTGTATAAAAACTTGATTGGAATTTTGAGAATGCGAAGCGGAATGAAAATCTGGACGTCTATTCAGAAAAATACAGCCCCTTGATTGAGAAAAAAATAGAGTAAAAAGAAAAGAAACTAACACCAATTTTTGAGTAAATATATTTCGTTTGTTCTATCCAAAAAAAAGCCGTAATTTTGACGGGCAAATAACAAACCGCTATTTGCATGCTCACAGATTCAAAGTTTCTTTACGAAGCACTCACCTACGACGACGTCCTGCTCGTACCAGCCTACTCGGAAGTTTTACCGAGAGACACCCAAACCCAGACACAACTCACTCGTAACATTAGGCTCAATGTACCGCTGCTATCGGCAGCCATGGACACCGTTACCGAATACCAGTTGGCCATAGCGATGGCGCAAGAAGGTGGCATTGGTATTATTCACAAAAACATGAGTATCGCCGACCAAGCCGCACAAGTCCGCAAGGTCAAACGCTCGCAGTCGGGTATGATTGTAGATCCCATAACACTACCTACCGATGCCACATTGGCCGATGCCCTCCGCATCATGGCTGAGTTTAAAATTGGCGGTATTCCAGTTATTGACAACGACAATGTTTTAGTTGGAATTGTAACCAATCGTGATTTGCGTTTTCAGAAACAGTTGGATAAAAAAGTGGTTGATATAATGACCAAAGACAATCTGATAACGGCCAATGAGGGTATTGCTTTGAGCGATGCCGAGAGTATTTTGCAAGAATATAAAATCGAAAAACTACCCATAGTCGACAAAAATCGCCGATTGGTTGGCCTCGTTACCTACCGAGACATCATCAAGCGCAAAGACCACCCTAATGCCTGCAAAGACGAAATCGGGCGGTTGCGTGTGGGTGCAGCCGTAGGTGTAACGCCCGACCTGCTCGAACGCATCGCTGCTCTCGTTAAGGTTGGCGTGGACGTGGTGAGTATTGACACAGCTCATGGCCACTCAAAAGGTGTTATCGAAGCCCTCAAAAATGTAAAAGCCCAATACCCCAACTTGGAGGTAATAGTTGGCAACGTAGCCACTGGCGAGGGCGCTAAGGCATTGGCCGATGCTGGTGCAGATGCCATCAAAGTAGGCGTTGGCCCAGGTAGCATCTGCACCACTCGTATCATTGCGGGTATTGGCGTACCACAACTTTCGGCAGTTTATGAGGCATCAAAAGCCGTACTTGGCACAGGCGTACCGATTATTGCCGATGGTGGCATTAGGTATTCGGGCGATATTGTCAAGGCCATTGCCGCTGGTGCAAGTACAATTATGATAGGCTCACTATTGGCAGGTACAGACGAAGCCCCAGGCGAAGAAATATTGTACGAAGGTCGCCGTTTCAAGAGTTACCGAGGTATGGGGTCTGTTGAGGCCATGGAAGACGGCTCAAAAGATCGGTATTTTCAAGATGCCGAAGACGACATCAAAAAGCTCGTACCCGAGGGCATAGTAGGCCGTGTGCCATACAAAGGCAAAGTGTCGGGGATTATTTACCAGCTTGTGGGCGGTCTCAAAGCTGGTATGGGCTATTGTGGTGCTGGCGATATTGAAGCCCTCAAAGCCGCCAAGTTTATCAGAATCACAACGGCAGGCTCGCGTGAAAGCCACCCACACGACATTCAGATAGCAAGAGAAGCACCCAACTATACGGCCAAATAGTTATTGAGTTGTTGAGTGATTGAGTGGGTGGACAGTCTGAACTTAATCACTCAATTCTCCAAAAACAAATGTACCCCCGCCTTGCCAGTTTACTGACTTACTGATGCCTGTTGGGTCGCCACAGATTACGTTTTGCAGTCTGACAGTACAGTCGTTTTCTTGATAGTCAGTTTGTTCTATACCAACATACTGCCGCCCGAGCTTGTGTGCAACGGCGGCAGTTGTACCACTTCCCAAAAAAAAATCTAATACCAAATCTTGCGGCTCAGTTGTCATTTCGATGATTCGCTTCAATAGTTTTTCTGGTTTTTTGCCATTCGGAAATCTAATACCACCCTCGGTAGCTGCCGTTGTGCCAATGTCCACCCAGAGGTCTGAGGCCAGCACACCAAAATAGTTTTTGCCGTTTTCTGTTACAATTCGCTCACGCAGTGGCACAAGCGAGCCACCGTCATAGACCA
>JAYVJH010000515.1:0-6683 GCA_043769455.1 Runella sp.
TGACGTTGGCCAATATACTCCTCATAGTGTGGCCTATATTCCAATCTTTTTGTAATCGCTTCGTTGTGTTGGTCTGAGAGACCGAGCAACAGCTCTGCACCTTCCCTCACGGCATACCGCCCACCCAAGCTACCTGTGATATAATCGGCGTATTGGTTGTCGATGACATATTTTTCAAACAACACATTGCCGCCATGCCGTACCATAACCCTAACTCCGCACAGCTTGGCGATAGATAAATCCAGTACATCGTCAAAGAAGAAAGCTACTTCGTGCGGCTGCAAGTTATGTTGCGCCATAAAATGTTCGAGTGCTTCGATTTTGTTTAATATCTTGAAATAGCACGCATCGTAATGTTCTCTTTGTGCCAGCTTGAACGAAAGCCCGTTTTTTTCGCCCGAAATAATAAACGTTTTGGGTATCGAGCCGTTTTTGAGCCACCAACCAAAGCGAAGTAGATTGACTCCCATCGAATCGACTTCGTTGAAATTACTGCTACCCTGTTCATTTTTAGAACCGTCATTAAACACCCCGTCCCAGTCAAACACAAAAGCCTTGATTTGCTGCAACTTTTGAGTCAAAATTTGTGGCTCGGTAATAAATTTACCGCCAATGTCCGTAAAGATGTCTGAAAACGGTTTCATTTTTATTAAGTAGTCATGAGTATATAGTACAGTGTCGTGAGTTAAATACAATACTGTTAATCAGTAAGTTATCAAAACTAAAACACCGTATTAGTGTTAAATAAGTACTTAAAAACCTTTATTTTACCTCCGACTCAAGTAATATTTCTGCCCAAGCCAAATCTTCGGGGGTTGTGATTTTTATGTTTTGATATGAGCCTTCGATGAGTGTAACGGGGTACTTAGAATGTTCTAAAACACTAGCACAATCTGTAAAAGAAGGTTGCTCTTTCACATCATAGGCAGTCCGTAACCATTCTAAATTAAAGGTTTGGGGGGTTTGAATAAGCCGGTAGTCTGAGCGATTGACGGCTTGATTGCCGCCATTGTCGCCCACAATGCGTATGGAGTCTTTGAGCGATACACAGGTTACGGCAGAGCCTGTCTGATTGGCTATTTCAAAACTTTGTGCAATGGTTTCGATAGTTACAAATGGCCTAACGCCATCATGCACAGCTACAAGACCATCTTTGGCTTTGATTTTTTTGAGACCATTTTGTACTGACTGAAAGCGAGTGTTGCCCCCAGATGCCGTTACGATAGCTGGGTAAAAGTCGTGTTTGTCGCAGAGTGCGTACCATTCTTTCATTTGGTTGGGTGGCAATACCAAAACAACTTGAATGGTAGCCAAATACTCAAAAAACAACTCGACCGTGTGCATTAAAATTGGCTTGCCACCAATTTCAATAAATTGCTTGGGTATATTGCGACCCATACGGCTGCCGCTCCCACCCGCCACGATGATTACAAATTGGTCTCTTTCAGTCATTACAATATCAACATTGCATCGCCATAGCTAAAAAACTTATACTTTTCGGCTATTGCTTCCGCATACGCTTTCATAATCAGGTCGTAGCCACCAAAAGCGCAGGTTGTCATCAGCAATATTGACTCTGGCAGGTGTAAGTTGGTGAGTAGGGCATTGGTTATTTTGAACTCGTAAGGCGGAAAAATAAACTTGTCTGTCCAACCTTCTATTGGTTTGAGATGAGAATTAGCCGATACTGACGACTCCAAGGCTTTCATTGATGTTGTACCAACTGCACATATACGTCGCTCTCCGTCTAACGCTCCATTTACAAGGTCGGCGGTTTTTTCGCTTATAAAAAAGTTTTCAGAGTCTGTTTTGTGTTTTGTCAAATCTTCGACATCGACAGGTCTAAAAGTACCAACGCCTACGTGAAGCGTGATTGGTGCAAAGTTTATACCTTTTACTTCCAGACGTTTCATCATCACTTTCGTAAAATGCGTACCGGCAGTTGGGGCGGCCACTGCGCCCACGTGTTCGGCAAATATTGTCTGAAAACGCTCACGGTCTTCGGGTTCGACCTCTCGCTTTTCTTTTATTTCGTAAGGCAGAGGAGTCTCACCCAACTCTTCGATGGCTTTCATGAGGTCGTCGTGGTTGCCATCAAACAAAAATCGAATTGTACGGCCTCTTGAAGTGGTGTTATCAATGACCTCGGCTACCAAATTACTGTCGCCAAAGTAGAGCTTATTGCCAACCCTAATTTTACGAGCGGGGTCCACAAGCACGTCCCAAAGGCGCATTTCACGATTGAGTTCTCTAAGCAAAAATACCTCTATTTGTGCGCCAGTTTTTTCTTTTTGGCCATAGAGCCGTGCCGAAAATACTTTTGTATTGTTAATGACCATTACATCGCCATCGCTAAAATAGTTAATAAGGTCAGAAAACTTTTTGTGTTCAATTGTTTTAGTCTGACGGTGGACCACCATCAATCGGGCATCGCCACGTTCGACTGGGTGCAATGCGATGAGACTTTGGGGCAAATCAAATTTGAATTCAGACAGTTTCATATATAAAAGTACAACATTAAGGCTAAAATTAAGCCCGCAAAGATAATTCATATATCACCAAATCCGTTCAATATCAGCAACTTTTCCTGAAAATATTATTGAGCGGCACTATCCCCCAGATTCAAAGTAAAAGAAAGCGTGTTATTTTATGATATATTTGTCTGAATAAAGATAATTAGCAACTACTTTTTACGTTATTGGACGTTACACAAAATTTGTATTGTATAAATGAAAAGCTATATTTTAGGTGTCGTTCTGAATTTATATTGTATCTCAGAACTAATAGGGCAGGAGTCAAAAACATTGAAAGATAAGATTGACACAAAAAAAGAACAGATTAAAGACAAAAAAGCAGGATTGGATAGCCTTCTCAAAGACACGCCTTTTGGCGTATCGGGAGGGCTGGGCTTGAAAACCGATGTGGGCGCAAGCGTGGGTGGAAAATCTATTAAGCCAGCCGATGTTGGCAAGTTTTTTACTGAAACATTACCCGATTTAGGTCTTAAAGTCAAAGAAATTAGAAAAAAAGAGAAAGCCCAAAAAGAAAAAAGAAAAAAACTACACACCGAATACGAAGGATTGGACATTTATCGAATGGTAGAAAGTACCAACAATGGCAACAGGGCTGTACAAGTTGAGTTTCATGTACTAAAACAATACCAAAAACCCAGCAGTTATGCACCAGAGGCATATTGGTACAATACCAAAACTCGGGCAATCTCAAAATCGGCACTCGATGAAGACAATGCGCTCATAGTACACGGCCCCTACAAACGCTATGTGGACGGCGCACTGATGGAAGAAGGCAATTACTATGTTGGCACAAAAGATGGCCGCTGGGAGAGTTACGACGCCAACTATATGCTTTTGGACAAAACAAAATGGCTGCGGGGATTTCCGTTGGAGTCTGTCGTTAGTTATTATGACTCAGCACATACCAAAATCAAAGAAGTAGTACCGATTCAATATGGCAAGCGTAAGGGCGACTATGTAAAGTATTATGAAACAGGCCAGCTCATGGCCAAAGGACAGTACGACAACGATATAGCAACAGGCTTGTGGACGGAATATTACCCACTCAAACGCCAGCGCAAAAAAGTAACCCGTTATGCCCGCTACTGGTATGACGACGAAACAGATGGTATATTGATAAGCGAATGGGACGAAAAAGGGAAACTCATTTATGAACGCCCCAAAGAAAAAACTACCGAAGATACTGAAAATTAAGCCTTTGTATGAAAAAATTGTCATTTGTCATCAATCACAAGTCATGGGTCGTGAGCCACTCGCTGTTTAGTGTGAATAAGCGAATTGTTGCATTTTTTTTATTTTTCACTCTTCATTTTTCACTATTTACTATTCAGGCTCAGATAGCTAAACTTTCGGAAGACCCTACGCAATTTGTGGCAGATGTTCAACGAATGATGTCGGTCGTTGTCAATCCAGAGTACGCCAGAGCTACCAAAAACTTAGAAACTATTTGGTTGGATAGCCGATTGACTGCTACACACCAAAAAACCATTATTGCTACCTCTCGTCGATTGGCGGCCAAGGGCTATAAAGCCAGCATACAGTTTCAGTTGTGTTTCAATAGTATTTATGCCAACTTAAACGGAAAAAATGCCGATATGTCTGCCCTCGACAGCTACCTCAACACGACTGTTCAAGTAGTAGATTTATATGACGGCAAGAATATCATTAAGTTTTTTGAAACAGCAATTAACTTATTCAACGATAGGCTTTTGTACAACACCAACTACAACAAATTGTATATTCAAGGTGGTACGTTTACGTTTAGAATAAGTGATGCAAACTCAGAGCTAATCAAAACAGTAGAAAGCTCAAAGGCTGCTGCCAGTAGCGATGGTTGGGGCAATGTAACGAGCGATACAACCAGCGATGGTATGAATAGTCCAATGTTTTATCAAAAAAAAATTATACCCAATTTATCGGGGGCAATTATTGATTTTAAGAATGTAAATTTAGCTTTTGTTACCCAAAACGATTCTGTTTTTTTGACACAAACCAGCGGAAAAATAGCAGTCAGAGAGGGTATTTGGGTTGGTACAGGTGGTAAGTTTGACTGGCAAATCGCTGGCGACCCCTCTGTTTATGTTGTTTTGAGTTTATATAGCTTCAATATCAATACCCCCAAAATTAGTGCTGATGACGTAATGCTACATCACGACAAAAAATTAGCCAAGCCAATCGAAGGTGCATTTGAATATGAAAGCAAACGGCGACCAAAAGCGCAACCCTCTTCTTTTCCACGGTTTATTTCTTATAAAAACAATGCCATTTTACGAAGTTTGAGCAAAAACGTGCAGTACAAAGGCGGCCTATCGCTGATTGGTCTCAAAGAGTCGAGTGCATCGTTGAGCAACGAGCCTGCAAGTATTGAGGTTTTCAAGAACGGTAAGCGAGCTTTTGTATCGACCAGCCGTAGATTTGAACTCAGCGATACACTCATTACCTCACCCTTAGCGAGCTTTATGACTTATATCGGCAGTAGCGATTCGCTTTACCACCCTGGCGTAAAGCTATCATATAGCGAGCCGAATGGACTTGTAAAATGTACAAGAGCAGACGGAACTGGCTTTAAATTTACTCCTTACTCCAATTCATATCACAAAGTATATATTGAGGCGGAGATGATGCGTTGGAATTTTACTAAAAATGAACTTGAATTTTTGATGATTGGGGGCCGTACCGTAATCCCAATCAAATTGGAGTCGTTTGGTTTCTTTAAACCCGAACGTTTTAGAGCTATTAGTCAAGAGTTTGGTATGCACCCACTTTCGATGGCCGCCAATTATATGATTAAACAAAAAGTACGCAGTTTTTTGCCCGAAGATTTAGCCGCTTACTACAAAAAAGAAGCCAATGTAATGCGTGGAATGTACAATCAGATGTTTCAGGCTGGCTATTTGAGCATAGACAACAACGGCGTGTATAGTTTTAGTCAAAAGGGGGTATTGTATGTATTGGCAAACAATAAACAAACAGATTTTGACAATTTTAAAATAGAAGCACTTTATGCCGCCAACGATAACACAGCCAATGCTGCCATCAATTTAAAAGACAACGTACTGACTATTAGAGGTGTATCTGAATTTGTGATTAGCGATTCATTAAAAATTATGGCTTATCCTTCTGACAAAACCGTTAGAATGTTCAAGAATCGGGATTTTATGATAAACGGCCTTTTGAAGTCTGCCAATTTTAAGTTTACAGGTCGAGATTTGCAGTTTAATTATGACAAATTTTTTGTTGATTTGAACAAAATAGATAAGATTACATTCGTTCCAAAAGCCGCCTATGACAAAGGAAGCAGTGCAGAGGTTGGAGGTGATGTAGTCTATGAAAAGTCTGGTAGAATTTATTTGAATGACCCCAAAAACAAATCTGGTGCGGGTAAAAATTCAGTCTTTCCACGTCTAACAGTCCCCGAAGGTATGACTGTTTACTTCGACCAGCCCGATAGGGGCGAGTTGGTTTACAACAGAAAGGTGCTTTTCAAGATTCCATCTATTGACTATGACAGTCTGGGGCTTCAAGACATCGTGTTTATTGGTACGTTTAGTTCAGACGGTATTTTTCCCGAATTTAAGGCACAGCTAAAATCTATGGCCGACAACTCTCTGGGTTTTGTATATACACCACCAGCCCTGGGCTACGACGTATATGGCACCAAAACGCACGTTAAGTTCAATAAAGAAATTACGATGGATAAACTGGGGCTTAGAACTGAGGGCGAGATTACGCATTTGAGTGCAAGAATACCTACGCAAGCCATGCTTTTTACGAGCGATTCGCTCATAGCAACGGGAGCAGAGGCCGAAATTAGAGAAGCTACAATCGGTAAAGCATATTTTCCAAAGGTGGACTTACGCAATTTTACAATGAAATGGCAACCCAAGCAAGACAGTATGACGCTGACGACAAAAGGCAATTTCTTCAATTTTTATAATGGAAGTACCAAATTAGAAGGCCGAGTTGTGCTGAGATCTTCGGGGTTATATGGCAAGGGATTCTTGAAACGTACCGATTCAGAATTGACCTCGCAAGATATTAAGTTTAACAAAGAAGGGTTTTTGGCTGGAAATTCTGAATACAAGATTTTATCTGCCGAAAACAATCCCAGACCTATATTGTTGGGCAAAACTGTTGATGTTGATTTTA
>JAYVJH010000516.1:0-3749 GCA_043769455.1 Runella sp.
AGAAAGGATTGTTTGCCCATGACAAGAAATAGTTTTGCTGAACGCCCTCTTTACCTGGTGCCCAATAGTTAGTGTAGTCATTATAGTCGTAGTTGCCCATACCCCAAATCATGCTATTGATAATACCCTGTCCACCTGCTCCCAAAACTGGTAAGTTCTTAGAGCCGCTTTTAGAATAGTTTGCCGATACATCTACACTTAATTTGTCGGTAAGTGTTGCACCCATTCTTAGGCCAACGTTGGTTTTGTTGTAGTCTGTGTTTGGTACAAAGCCTTTGTTGTTCAAATAGCCGATTGATACCCGAGCATACATTTTTTCGTTTGAACTCGAAATCGCTATGTTGTTATTTGTACTTAGTCCTTGGTCAAAAAAACCAGTTCTGTCTAACTTAAAGGTGAAAGGTTTTGCTTCTGGATTTGGCAACAAGTAAGTTACCTGCGAAACTGCCTGTCCGTTGGTTGGTGCGCCGTAGTTGCCACCCCAGTCTGTTCTGAAAACATTATCAAAACCACCACCGTATTGTTTTTGTACGTCCCAAAAGCGACTTACTTCCTCAACCGATGCACCTGTTGTAAACGTTACGCCTACTCCACCTTTTTCTTGACCCGATTTGGTACGAATCACCAATGCGCCATTGGCGGCACGTGTTCCATATAATGCGGCGGCTTTGGGCCCTTTCAAAACCGATACGTCCAAAATATCGTCTGGGTTGATGTCTGTCAAGCCATTGCCATAGTCAATCGGAATCTCTCCTTGGCCTGTTGCATCTAAATTGTTAGAAATAACCACACCGTCCAACACAATAAGCGGCTGGTTTTTGGCAATGTTCAACGACGACTCACCACGTAGCGTGATGCGAGACGATGACACGCCCGAACTGCTGTTTGTGCCAATAGACAAGCCTGGTACTTGGCCAGATAGCTGTTGAGCAAGATCGCCATTGCGAGACATATTAAGGTCTTTTGCGCTCAGTCTCTGAGTTGCGTAAGACAACTGCGATTTTTTACCTTCGATACCGAGGGCTGTTACCACGACCTCTGCCAACTGAGCAGCATCTTGGTCAAGCACAATATCAATCTTGGTTTTATTACCAATCGACATTGTTTTTTTGACATAACCAATGTAGCTAACTGTAATGGTAGCGGCATCGTTTGGTACTTTTAGTGAAAATGTACCATCGGCTTGGGTACTCGTGCCTGTGGTAGTGCCTGTTACTAACACCGTAACGCCTGCGAGAGCCTCCTGTGTTTTGGCATCTTTTACGCTTCCTGTAATGGTTTGCTGTGCCATAGCACCTAAACTTACCATTACCAAAAACAACGAAAGTAGTCTTTGTTTCATAAGAAAAATTGGGTTAAGAATGATTGATTTTAGTGTGAATTGACCTTTTTTACAAGACCAATTTTTGAACTTTGTACTTTTGGACAACTACATTGACTATGTCTTTGTTTAAAATATTGCTTATTTATGACCTCAAAGTTAATAAAATGTTTTATTATGTATGTTATCAAGGCGGTGATTTTCGATAAAAAAAATTATTATTTGTCAAAAATCAAAACACAATCATATTGTTTGGTGCTTTCGGCCTAATGAAGCGTTAATATTTGGTCAAGCCATTGTTCTTAAAAATCATACAGGCTGCGGCTCTGGAACTAAAATAGCGGCCCAAATCTGATACTTCTATTTGGCAGTTGGCCAATGACTCAATAAGAGCTGTTTTTTTTAGACCCATTTTAAAGGCATCTATAAAAAAGTCTTTAATCATCACAATCTCACCCCCTATTACAATCAAATCTGGATTGAGTAGATTGACCATATTACCCAATGCTTGGCCGAGTTTATCGGCTTGGTCTTGAATAAGCCTAAGCGACAGTGCGTCGCCTTGAAGTACTGCCGCCATTACGTCGTGGTAGCGATAAGTATCGGCTTTTGATGGTTCAAAATAGTACGATGTTTCGCCTTTGAGTAAGGCCTCTTTGAGATCGGTTTGCAAGGCACTACCCGATACTTCTGTTTCCAAACAACCTTTTTTGCCACAACTACATATTCGGTTTAGTTTGCCAATCTGCAAATGCCCCAATTCGCCTGCCAGCCCTTTGCCTCCAAAAACTATTTGACCATTTAAAACAATACTCATACCAAGGCTACGGCTCATCTTGACAATGAGAGCATTGGCCACTCCCTGCGCTTTGCCTTGTACTTGCTCGGCCACACATATAGCTCTGGTGTCGGTGTCTATCAGTACAGGCACGCTGAACTTTATTTCTAAGTGTTTTCGGAACGACCCCTGAGCAAAGTTAAAGTACTGGGTGGTGTCGCCATTGTGGCTATTGACAGTACCCACAAGTCCAACCCCGATGCCCACAATTTGGTCAGTTTCAATTTGGGTTTGAACTATGGCCGCTTTGATATAACTTACTACATACGCCAAGCCTTCGTTAGTATTTTCCAAAACAAACTGGCTATTTCCTTTTTCGTACATCACTTCTCCGTCTATACGCACTACGCTAACGTGGATAAATTTGAGTAATATTTCTACCCCAACCACATAAAAGCGATTGACATTGAGCGAGTAAGTTTCGGGTCTGCGACCGTTATCGGTTTCTTTTTTGCCGTCTTCGAGTATATATTTTTTTTCGACTAACTCTTTGACTAATTTTGTACAGGTGGGTATGCTTATTTTGAGCAACTCAGCTACTTCTGGAATAGTCTGGGCTGTATCTGATTTGGCCAAACAGCGTACTATGCCTCGCAACTGTTTTTGCTGGCGGTTTTCGTGATGGCCACTGTGTTCTTTGGTAGAAGCGTGGAGTATGTTCATAGGAGGGGGTAGATTCGGTAAGTAGCCAGCAAAGTAAATACTTAGAATTGAATGAGAAGTATTTACTTTGCGCTTTTTACTTTGTTTTAAAATTCAAGGATATAATTATGAAGATAAAAAAACACTATTATCCTTATTCTGTTCACTGTTTAGTTTAACAACCTTTGAGCAGCAGCAAATCACCCTTCCCCGCTTAGAGATTTTGTTTTTGGGCGACAATGACCACTACCGCCCGTACGCCGCCCATCAATCCAGACCAAAACTATATGCTCACATTTATAGCCCCAACCGAAGCTGGCGACTATCTGTTTGTGTGTACGTTTCCAGGCCACTGGCGGCTGATGAAATGAGTGATGAGGGTGGTAAAGTAGTGAGAGTTATGTATTAGCATCAACCTTGCCTTGAACAATACGTTCGTAAATTTTCAGAATGTCTTTCGGAAGCGGTTGAGATAGATAAAAATCATCGTTTATAGGGTCGAGGTCTTTTTCTATCATCAACCGCAAACAAGCCTGAATGATATACCAAGCCATATTTTGATTATAAAAATCTGCAACGGGTTCAGCTGTGTAAGGCAATGCTGTAAAATTACCTAAGTTATTCTTTTCGGTTGTCCATTGGCAAAAGTCCATGATGATTGGCACTATTTTAAAGTTTGCATCATGGCTTTTGCGCTCAAATGCTTTTTTGATTTCGTATTCATGAATGTATTTGGTTTTCATCAAATTAGGACTTACCATAAAACAAATAATATCCGATTGTTTAAAGTGGTCTTGAATGTCCGTATGCCATTCACCACCAGCTAATAGTTCGCTACAATACCAATGTGCTGAAAACTCTACAGATTATATTATGAGGTAATTTTCAGCTGCTTCTTGGACCTCTTTTTCGGTAATAATACCCTCTTTTATCATTTTTTGAACCTGA
>JAYVJH010000517.1:0-1924 GCA_043769455.1 Runella sp.
ATCGTAACAGGTGTATATCTTTTGTAAGTGCGGGTTTGTTCGCACTTGTCAGTGCAAGCCATTTGTAAGTAACTGACGAGTAGGAGAGTGGCGATAATAGTTTTTTTCATAGCAGTCGTTTTTAAGTTTCTTTTTTGTGTAGTCGTGAGTATATAGTATGGTGTCATGAGTTAAATACAATATTGTTAATCAGTGAGTTATCAAAATAAAAATACCGTATTAGTTTTGAATAAATACTTAATTGGCACATTTATTTACATTATTTCTCGTTGTTCGTTTTTTACTATTTACTACTTATGACACTGAAATTAGAAAAATAGTTGGAACAGTTTAAATTTTTTTTTGTCAAAACACAAAAAAGCGCAGACTCGATGACTTGAATCTGCGCTCCAACTAAAAAAACTCAATCAAAAACTATCCCTTACCTTTTTTATTTTTTTTGCCGCCACCTGTGTGTGTACTGTCTTTGTCTGTGTGTGTGCCTTTTGCGTGTGTGCTGTCTTTGTGGCCGCCGCTACCTCTGGTAAACTCTGAAACAAAAATACCGTTGGCATCAAATTTTAGCCCTTTATGTAGCCCTGAAATATCGATAATGACTGTGTAAGTACCGTCGCTACGCTTGGCTGCACGGTGAATGGTGGCCGTGGGGTAAGTCGTTTTGATATAGTTTGTAACGACTACTGGCAATGCCGAAATGGCGATACTGTCTTTGCTACTTTTTTTGCCTGCCGAGTCTGTGGCGGCAGTACGGGCTGCCGATGCTGTTATGGTTGTGCTGTCTGTTGGTGTTACTTCGTTGGTGTTGCATGAGGCAAGGTAAACACCTGCCATCAAGACTCCCAAAATCATTACTTTTTTCATTGTGTGATTTGTTTTTATAATTTTAAATAAAAATTGATACCTATCTCAAAAACTGTCATTGGTTGCAACCGACAATAACCATTACGAGCAAAGTAATAAAAGTGTGGCAATAAATTGAAAAAATAAATTAAGTCGTCTAACTGCAACAAACAAGCAACCGTTTGCGTATTGATTGTAAGAAAGCCACAACCACACCACGACTTGTTTACACGCCAGAAACCATATTTTAATGAAAATGACTTAGAAAGTGTCATAGCTGCCTGTATCTCAGACGACATACGGGCGCAGCGGTCGTTGTTTCAGCAGTTTTATGGTTATGGTAAAAGTATATGTTTGCGCTACACCGCCGATGCCGTTGAGGCAGAAGAAATATTGAATGAGGGTTTTTTGAAAGTTTTTCAAAATTTATCGAAATACGACCCATTGCAGCCTTTTAAGGCATGGCTCAGAACGATTTTGGTCAATACGGCCATTAGTAATTATCGAAAAAACAGAAAATACCAAGCCAATGTAAATATTGACGACGTTCACGAAATTGGTTTTGAAGACTCGATTTTAGAGCAAATATCGGCAGAGGAAATTTTACAGATTGTGCAACAACTACCAGCCATTTACAGAACCACGTTTATGATGTATGTTGTGGACGGGTACAGTCATCGAGAAATTGCAGATGCACTCAGTTTGAACGAAGCAACGGTGCGGTCAAATTTTTCTCGTGCCAGAGCCAAGCTACAAGTTATGATTCGACTATCACACCCGTACTTGTTTCCACAAGACGGAAACGAAACAACTATCAGATACAATGAAAACTAATAGATTTGAAGAAATAATAAAGCGCAAGCTCTTGGGAGCCGAACCGCCACCTTACCATGAGGCAGACTGGGAGCGTATGTCGGCTTTTATGCAGTCTAAGCACCCACCTACGTTTTGGCAACAATACGGACAAGCCGTTTTGTATAGCAGTGGTATGGCAGCCATTGTCGGTCTTTTGATTATTAACCTAACACAACTCAATGAAAATAAACGTTTACTTACAGAAATAAAAGAAGTCAGAAGTCAAAAA
>JAYVJH010000518.1:0-13847 GCA_043769455.1 Runella sp.
CGAACTCGGATTGGTTACTGTAATAGTTCCTGTGGCGTTGGTACAAGTAGGTTGCTGTGTAACAGATGCCGTTGGGGCGGCTGGTGTATTGGGTTGCGGATTAATGATTACCGAAGTAGGCCCCGAATCGCAACCGCTTCCATTTCTTACTTTAATCTGATAAGTGCCCGCCGCTAAACCGCTTTTGCTGTTTTCGGCTTGGTAGCTGCCGCCGTTGTCAAAACTATACTGTACGCCCGAACTCGGATTGGTTACTGTAATAGTTCCTGTGGCGTTGGTACAAGTAGGTTGTCCACCAGAGGGTACTGCCGCTGTTGGCGTATTTGGAAAATTAAGGGTTTGGGTTGTGAATGATTTATCGGTAAAACAACCGTCAGAACCATTCCAAACTCGGATAGTGTAGGTAGTATTTGGTTTTAGATTATTGAACGTAACACTGCCATTACTAACACTCTTATTGCTTCCAGCCCCGAAAGCCGGTGTTGTTCCATAAGTACTACCTTCGTTTATATCGGCTTTCATTGAGCTCGATAGCGACGAACCTACTCCAATACCGGAAACAGTAAGACTGGCATTGTTGGCAGCTACGCCATTACTACAATTACCTGATGTCGATGTAGCATTACCGATAGAAAGATCTTTGGCACAAGGACACTTAAAATTACCACAAACAAAGGCAATACCCTTAGACAAAGTACCTGGAACGTTGGGAATGTAGCTACTAAATGAATTGTTGGCTATATCATATTTTAAAATACAGGGACCAAAAAAAGTAGCAATGTATAAGTTTCCATCTGGTCCAATGGCCACATCAAAAGGTGCATTTCCATCTCCGCTTCCAGAGGTGGCCGTTGGTGGTGGCATATTAAACGTACCCAATACCGTTCCATTGGCCTGTAAATGAATAACTTGGTCGGGGAAAGATGGTGTTTCATTTGATTTATAAATTACCCAAGTCGTTCCATCGGCTGCAAATGTCATACCCGTCAAATCGCCTGTTGTTTTTGGATGCGTGTAAATTGTGGTAACAGCACCCGTCAAATCGGCGGGTAACGACATTACCCTATTGGGCCCTACAAAACCAGAATTACCATCAACGTTTTCAAATCCACCCGTTACAAAAACTCTACCTGTACCCGGTTCAACTGCAACCCCCCACAACCCGCCAGTTGCAGGTACAAAATCAGTTGCAGGTCTAATAACAGTGGCTACGCCTGTGCTTACATTGATGCGAGAGAGGCCACCCATGCCAGCAGCGTACAAAAAGTTTTTATCATTCGATAAAACTATGTCGTACACGGAACTTGTACCACCAACAGTAAACTCATTGATGAACGCCGCCTGTGCGAAGTCATAAACCCTTACAATATTGCCTACAACAACGTAGGCAATATTTTTGTCAGGATCTATAGCAATACCATCTTGGCCAGATCCGCTACCCAAGTCGCAGGTATTTTGCGGCAACTGATTGGCAGTACTCGGAAATGGTATCGCTATGGTCGTATTACTATTGAAATAATCAGTAAACTCGGATAGCAAAAGTGTATATTTATCGCAATTGGGAGGTGCGTTTTGGGCGAATGTTCCAAACGATACCATCAATAACATTGATAGAACTACGAGATTTGCACTCGCTACATGGCGGCGCAAAGAAGATAAAGAAAACATAATTTTATGGGTAAAGTATAACTATTGAAAAGAGCATCAACAATTATACCAACTATCCATAAGTGGCGTATCTATATTGAAATATTTATGCTTTTTATCTGTTTATCACAACTTAATAGTCAAGTAGTTAGCATTTTTAAAAGAGACCGCAGTATGCACAACAATCATGCCATTTTTTGTTTTAGAGCAAAAGTATTTTTAAAATTTGTGAGCCGCCAATTAACCTATTTTATGCTTACAACACTACGGTTTTTTTCGTTTCAGAGCCAGGTCGTGGGCTGTATCATAATAAGACCGTAGGCTCATCCAGTCAAAAACATCAGCGATGTTTTCAACTGCGTTGCGTTGTTTGACTCTATCTTTCAAACTCAGTTTTACAAACTTCAATAAAATATCTGCTAATTGATTAGCTGCCTCATCAAAACCTTGCGACTGCCGATTGATAACGTAAATACCTCGGTTTTCATAGTCTTGCATGAGTTGCATGACAAAATCACCAAAACCCGACAAGTCGCTCGTTACCGTCGGAATACCTCGAACAACACATTCCAGAGGCGTATAACCCCATGGTTCATAATAACTCGGAAATACTCCCAAATGGCAACCACGCACAAATTGACCATAATCTAAACCAAAAAGCGGATTGGTAGAGGCAATAAAGTCGGGGTGATAGACGATTTTTACACGGTCTTTTTCATGATTGACAAGTCCTGAGCGCTCACAAAAATCTGTGATTCCATCTGGTTGTTTCAGGTCGTGTGTTACAAAAGGAGGTAGGCGTTTGGTTTTCCAGGTCTGAATTGTTCTTTTGAGCCTCAGTCTCCAATATTCATCTACAAAATTATTGAGGTCAGGCAAGTTATGGTCGGCAGAAGATGCGGCTGCTTTGAATAAATGCTCGCCGACTTGTTTTTCAATGGCTGCACAAGTCTCTTGAATTTCGTCCAAAACCGCCCTTGATTGCAATACTTCTGGATTGATAGAATTATAAGGTTGCTTGGTTACCATAAACATCACAACTGTCATGTCTAAGTTTTCTTTTACCATTTTCCAGTTTAAACGAGCCAATGCTTCGAGTGTGAGGTCGTAGCCTTTATTGACAAATTCGTACCGACCTGACGTAAAAAAATAGAGCGTTTTGTCTAAGTTCCATGAATAACTCTGAAAAAAATGTCCCATTACAAACTCGTGGATTTTTTCTTTGTATTTCAAATGTAAATTCTGAAACTCATGCACAGCCGCAAATCGCTGAATATTAAGACCGTTAGGTAATATCAAATCTGGATAACGCCCCAAAAACACCTCACATTCTTTGGCCGTAACATCACTAACGGTTGTGGCAGTATGTGCGCTCAAATAGGCTTGCCGCTCAATGGTCGCCTGCGCTTCGATGGCATAGTGGCGGGCTTCGTTTTGCCACTTAAAAGTAGGTAGTTTAGCATAAAAATCACGCTCATTAGAGGCAATATACCGACCTAACATGGTGGCGTGGGTTGTAAAGACCGTCGCTATTTTTACGTTGTCTTTTCGCAACTGTGGCAACCCCGAGCTGGCCATCCATTCATGGAAATGTGCTACGATTCCAGTCTTTTTGGCGTTGTCTTCGGCAAAAATCGTAAGAAAAACCCGTACCATTTCACTCAAAAGTAATGTCTGGTTTACTAAATCTTCGACATTGATAGTTGGTATCTGATGATTTGCCCACAAGTTATATTTGATGGTTTCTAACTGACTTGCAATACTTCTGATGTCAAAAAGCACAATTTTGGGCTTACCAGTTATGAGCCAGTGTCCATACTCAACGGCATAGCCCGCCTCCCGCATTTTCTGAACAGTTCGGCCTATGGCAGTTGTTTCAAGGTCGGCAATCGGCTCAAATTCTGTCATGGCTTTTTGTGGAAAATACGGCCCCAAGCAAGCATAGTTTTCACCCCATTGCTCAACCATCGCTGGTACTTTGCTCCTAATCACAGTATATATACCGCCCACTTGGTTACATACCTCCCAAGCTATTTCAAACAGTTGCTGCTTTTTTGGTTTATTGTCTTTCATCGTTTTTTTGGTTAAGGTATTATTTTAGAAAAGAATCAGACTCAAATATCTGGTTTTTTTGTTTTTGGTACAATGTATAATTAAAACCAGTCTGGACACTGTACGCTCCATGCTCACCTTTTTTGTTGAGTGCCAAATAGCCCACTTGTAATTCTTTATAATTATACTTTTTGATAATTCTGTTAGCCGCTTCCTCGCAGGCTTCTTGCGGAGTCATACCTTGCCGCATGAGTTCTACAATCAAAAAAGCTCCCAGCGTTTTCATCACCAGTTCACCTACACCTGTGGCGCAAGCTGCGCCGATTTCGTTATCCACATACAAGCCCGCACCTATAATGGGCGAGTCCCCTACCCTACCGTGTAGTTTGTAAGCCATGCCACTGGTCGTACAAGCGCCCGACAGATTACCGTTCTTGTCGAGTGCCACCATGCCAATCGTGTCGTGGCGTTCGATGTTGGCAATGGGTTGATATTTGGCAGTTTTGAGCCATTCTTTCCATTTTTGTTTGGAGGTTTCGGTCAATAAATTTTCTTCCTTAAAACCATTGTCCAAAGCAAATCTAAGTGCGCCCTCGCCTGAAAGCATAACGTGTGGCGTTTTTTCCATCACAAGCCGTGCCACCGAAATAGGGTGCATGATATTTTGTAAGAACGTTACAGAACCAGCATTGCCGTGTTCGTCCATGATGCAGGCATCGAGCGTTACGTTTCCGTCACGGTCGGGCAGGCCGCCGTAGCCTACACTCGTGTCGTTGGGGTCGGCTTCTGGGACTTTTACGCCTGCCTCAACGGCATCAAGCGCAGAGCCACCTTTTTCTATAACGGCTATGGCCGCTTCGTTGGCTTTGAGTTGTTTCCAAGTCAAAAGCACCACTGGGCCGCCAACGGCAGAATTGGGGTTTTGTTTTTTTTCGTCAGTTGGTTTACATGAAGACGCTATTGAGCCAGCAAAAAGAGCCGATAAGCCACCAGAGCGCAAGAAATTTCTACGATTGAATATTGCCATTTTTTTGAAGGGTTTAGTTAGCCGATAAGCCACCAGAGCGCAAGAAATTTCTACGATTGAATATTGCCATTTTTTTGAAGGGTTTAGTTACAGGCAATACTACACAAAAGGTTTTTGAAAAACAAGATAGGGTATAAAAAATGAAGTCTTCGCTTAGAGCGAAGACTTCATTGACTTTTATCAATTCATCATCAAGTAAGCCTTGATAAACTCATTTAAGTTTCCGTTCATAACACCTTGTACATCAGACGTTTCTACACCTGTTCGGGCATCTTTTACTAACTTATATGGGTTCATTACATAGTTCCTAATCTGCGAACCCCACTCAATTTTTTGCTTCGATGCCTCTACTTCGGCACGGGCGGCATTTCGTTTTTCGACTTCGATTTGATATAGCTTCGATTTCAAAAGCTGTAACGCTATCTCTCTATTAAGATGTTGGCTACGCTCTTTTTGGCATTCGATGGTTAGCCCAGACGGCTTATGGCGCAAGCGTACAGCCGTCTCGACTTTGTTTACGTTTTGGCCACCAGCCCCTCCCGACCTAAATGTATCCCAGTCAATATCGGCCATATTTACCTGTATTTCTATCGTATCGTCAATGAGTGGGTAGGCATAAACCGAAGCAAACGAAGTATGACGACGAGCGGCTGAGTCAAAGGGCGAAATTCTGACCAATCGATGTACTCCGTTTTCGGATTTCAGATAGCCATAAGCCAGCGGGCCGTTTATTTCTATCGTCGCCGACTTGATACCCGCCCCATCGCCTTCTTGGTAGTCTATTTGTGTAACTTTATAGCCATTTTTTTCAGCCCACATCAAGTACATTCTATATAGCATTTCGGCCCAATCTTGGCTTTCAGTGCCTCCTGCTCCAGAGTTAATCTCAATAACAGCACTCAACTGGTCTTCTTCGTTGCTCAACATTTTTCTGAGTTCGAGAGCTTCAAGCGTAGTTAGTGTATTTTTGTACTCGGTATCTACCTCATTTTCAGTGGCTTCGCCCATTTCCCAAAACTCATGCAGGGTTTCGAGGTCGCCGAGGTGATTCTCTACTTTTTCATAGCTTTCTGTCCAGCCTTTGAGTCCACGGACTTCTTTCATGGTTAGTTCGGCAGCAGTAGAGTTTGTCCAAAATTCAGGTTGATTTTGTATTTGTTCTAATTCGGCAAGGCGTTCTTTTTTGGTATCGTAGTCAAAGATACCCCCTCAAAGCCAACATACGGGCTTTCAAGTCTTTCAACTGTTCGGTTGTCATGACAGGTCTATTTTGGTTTTTTTATATTAAAAATAAGGCCACAAAGGTAGCAAAATAAACGACCGAATTTTTATGAAAAGTACTCTTCTTGTATTTGTCGATTTGAATAATTGATTATATTTGGCAAAAAATCAATTTATTATGATTGTAGAAATAGCCACATCCGAAAAAAAGTATTCAGTTGAAGAATATTTTGAGCTTGAAAAAACGTCCGAAATCCGTCATGAATTTATAAACGGCAACCTAATTCCTGTGCCTGGAGAATCAAAAATTGCAAATAAAATCTGTCGTAAAATTGTACGACAATTAGAAGACAAACTAAACGAAAAGGTCTTCGAGATTTTCAACCACGACATTAGAACCATGCTAAATGTTGGCAAACTATATCGCTACCCAGACGTAGTTGTAGCACCAATCGTGGACGACGAAGACTCGCACGCTGTTACAAAGCCGATTTTGATTGTAGAGGTTTTTTCGGATAGTTCTATTAAAACTGATACTACCGACAAACTACGTGAATATTCGTCGCTGCCAACGATGCAATATTATTTGATAGTTTCTCAGACCGAGCCTTTTGTAGAAGTTTATTCAAGAAATAATGAAAAATGGGAATTTACCTGTTTTACCAAACTCGAAGAAGAAATACCGCTACCTTATCTCGATGCCAGCCTCGCTATGAAAGCTATTTTTGAAGGTGTTTTTGCACTATGAAAAAACTATCTATGGACGAACTCGGTCGCTTGTCGGTCGATGAATTTAAAGAAACCATCAAAAACGCTTTTGTATTTGTCTTGGACGACATCAGAAGTATGAACAACGTAGGCTCGATTTTTAGAACTGCTGATTCGTTTTGTGCCGAAAAGATATATCTCTGCGGCATCACAGGCACACCACCACACCGTGAAATCGCCAAAACAGCCTTAGGTTCAGACGAGTCGGTGGCTTGGGAATATGCGGCAGATGCCAACGAACTAACCAAACGCCTACAATCGGAGGGCTTTGTGGTAACCGCTCTCGAACAAGTAGAAGGCAGCACGTCACTGATTGATTTTATGCCCAAACTCAACAAAAAATATGCTTTTGTGCTTGGAAATGAGGTTTTTGGGGTCAATCAAGCCATTATTGAAGGCTGCGATGTGTGTTTAGAAATTCCACAATTTGGTACAAAACACTCGCTCAATGTGTCGGTAAGTGCTGGAATCGTGGCTTGGGATTTTGTCTCAAAAAATTTAACATTGAAATAACAGAGAATATTTTACATTTGTAGAAATTATAGTTACGCACTGTACCTATTAAAAACCAAATATATTATGAAAACAGACAAAAATCTCGTTGAACGCATTGCCAGTGGTATCAATATCAGTATAGCCAGAGAACTACCTGAAAACTATGATAAGCTAAACAAAGCGACCAAAAAAGCGGCTGAAAAATTAGCCAAAAAGATAGCCAAAATAAAAAAGAAAGCTGATAAAAAGCAAGAAGAATCGATTGAAAAATCAATAAAACGAGCTAAGAAAGCGGCTAAGAAAGCCAAAAAAAATACCGAAAAAGTAACTAAAAAAACACAAAAATCAACCAAAAAAGACAAATCAGTTGCAAACCCAGAGCCAGTTACTACACCAACTAAGCCTGTCTCCAAACCAGCTAAGTTAGTGAATAAACCCACAAAAACACCCAAAGCAGCACCAGTCAAGAGGACACCAAAAGTGAAAGCAGTAGTACCAGAAAGTACACCAACGGAAGGTTAAAATGGTTTACGGACTGTCAGATGGAAACACCTAACAGTAAAAGATAGACAACTATTGTATTGTATTTCAAACAAAAAAGCGTAGTTTTGCAGTCCAATTTTTAAAACTAATCAAACCGCAAAATTATGTACGCAATCGTAGAAATAGCGGGGCAGCAATTTAAAGTTCAACAAGGCCAAGAAATCTTTACAAACAGATTAAAAGGTGATGTTGACGCTGTACTCGTATTTGACAATGTAATGTTGGTGGACAACGACGGATCTATCAGTATCGGCACACCGACAGTATCGGGTGCAAGTGTAACAGTAAAGGTAGTAGAACACCTAAAAGGCACGAAAGTTATTGTTTTCAAGAAAAAACGCCGCAAGGGGTACAGAAAGAAAAACGGACACCGTCAGGCACTTACAAAAATTTCGATTGAGTCAATCGCAGGTTAATATCAAAATATTTCAATCACTAAGACTAACATCTTACTAAATAACTATACATCATGGCACACAAAAAAGGTGCGGGTAGTTCGCGAAATGGCCGGGAGTCAGAAAGCAAACGTTTAGGCGTTAAGATTTTTGGAGGCCAACCAGCCATCGCTGGCAATATCATCATTCGTCAGCGTGGCACAAAAACAGCCGCAGGCAAAAACATAGGTGTAGGTCGTGACCATACACTGTTTGCATTGACTGACGGAGTTGTTCGTTTTTCGAGAGGACGTAACGACAAGTCGTTTGTACACATCGACCCAGTGGTAGTTGTAGCCGAGGCATAGTCTCTGCACAATACTAAACAACAAAGAGAGCCTTAGAATATTCTAAGGCTCTCTTTGTTGTTTGCTAAATCTCAGTTATAACGTACTCAGTACGTTGTTCATACTCCGAACGGCATCGGCCGACTTGGCGAAGGCTGCTTTTTCGTTATCACTAAGGCGTAGGTTGATAATTTTCTCCCAACCACCTCGACCAACAATCACAGGCACACCCATACAAATGTCTTTTTGACCGTACTCGCCATTGAGCGCGACAGAACAAGGAAAAATACGTTTTTGGTCACGAACAATGCTCTCAACCAACACCGCTACTGCTGCACCAGGCGCATACCATGCCGACGTGCCAATGAGGCCAGTGAGCGTAGCACCGCCTACCATTGTATCGGCGGCTACTTTTTGTAGTTTTTCTTCCGATAAAAATCTACTCACTGGAATACCGTTGTAGGTAGCCAAACGAGTGAGCGGAATCATAGTTGTGTCGCCATGACCACCTATTACCATACCGTGTAAGTCGTTGGGCGAGCAGTCCATTGCAAGCGACAAATAGGTCTTGAAGCGTGCGCTATCTAAAACACCACCCATACCGATAAGGCGTTTTTTGGGAATACCAAGCTCTTTAAATGCCAAATAAGTCATAGTATCCATCGGATTTGAGACTATGATAATAACCGCTTTGGGCGAGTACTTTAATATATTTTGTGCCACCGACTTTACAATTCCTGCATTGATACCAATGAGTTCTTCACGAGTCATGCCAGGTTTGCGGGGAAGCCCCGACGTAATCACAACCACATCTGAGCCTTTGGTTTTTTCATAATCGTTGGTAGAGCCAGTGATTTTGGTATCAAACCCCAATAAAGTAGCAGTCTGAAACATATCTAACGATTTGCCTTCGCTAAAACCCTCTCTGATATCCAAAAGTACTACTTCTTCGGCCAACTGCCGACGAGCGATGTTATCGGCACAAGTTGCCCCAACGGCTCCTGCACCTACTACTGTAATTTTCATATTGTTTTTTGTATAAATTTAATAATGGATTTACAAAGGTAATAACCCAAATGACTATTTCAAAATAGCTCTGTCCAAATGCACATAACCACCGTCAATATAGATAATTTGGCCAGTGGTATGGCTCGATCGGCTCGACATCAAGAATGTGGCCATGTTTGCAATTTCCTCGCAGGTCGTCAGTCGGTTGCCCAGTGGTATATTTTTTTTTATTTCTGCTAATATTTCATCGGGGTTAGGCTTTGTGTTTAGCCATTTTTCGTACATCGGTGTCCAGCATTCAGCCACAGCTATGGCGTTTACCCTGATGCCGTATTGCAATAGTTCAACAGCCCACTCTCTCGTTAAGGCATTGCGCCCGCCATTGGCAGCAGCATAACCCGACGTGCCACCTTGGCCAGTGGTAGCTACTTTTGAGGTAATATTCAAAATTGGGCCTTTGGTTTTTTTTAGAAAAGGCAGTGTATAATGAGCCATAGAGTAGTAAGGAGCGACATTACTACTGAGCGAGGCCATGAATGTTTCATAGTTGCCGTTTTCTAAACCGACTCCATCGTTTACACCTGCATTGTTTACCAACCCATCAATACGACCATATCGTTCGGCCACAATCATAACGGCTTTTTTACATTCTTCTGGGTTGGTTAGTTCTGCTTCAACGCTATATGCCATTCCACCTACAGCCATTATTTTTTCGATAACTAACTGGTTTTCAGAATCATTACGACTAACAACGATGGGGATAGCATTTTCAAGAGCCAATGCCTCAGCAATGGCCGCACCAATTCCTTGGCCACTTCCTGTAACAATGATTACCTTTTCTTTTAGGTTTAAATTCATAATTGAGTAAATGTGCGATGGGTATTAAATTATTGTTTGATGATAGTCTATTTATTCAAAATTTACTTACAATAATCGTTCATACTAAAAAACGCAAAATTCCTGTATTCGTATGAGAACACAGGAATTTTGAGCAATACAACTGTTTATAATAAGTACTATACTTGAAAAACAGCGAGTGTGGTGTTTTCGTAAACAGCCAAATTGGCATCACGAACACGCTCCATGACTGGACGCAACATACACGTTGCTTCGTCTTTACAATCATCACATTTTACATAAAAATTAAGTGAAACACAGGGTGTAGGAGCAATTGGGCCGTCAATTACTCGGATAACCTGAGCAAAATTTACTCTTGATGGCTCTAAGCGCAACATATACCCCCCACCTTTGCCTTTTTGGCTGTGTAAAATACCATGGTTGCGTAGTTCTAATAAAATGGCTTCCAAAAATTTCTTTGGAATTTGCTCTCTTTCAGCAACATGAGAGATAAGAATTGGCCCTTTTCCAAAATCTTCTGTCAAAACTTTAAGAGCTTTGAGTGCATACTTTGCTTTTTTTGAGATCATAACGTTGTGAGTTTATAAAAAATAGTACTGTATTTTCACCAAAGTAATATACTTTTATTGGATATATGAAATTTTTTTTTGTTTTTTTATTCTTTGGCTTCTCCAAGCAAATACCCAAAGGGTTTTAGAGAATCTATTAAGTCAAAAACTACCTTGATAATGGCAGTAACTGGCAAAGCCAAAATAAGCCCTGCTATTCCCCACAACTGACCGCCCAATATAAGCGTAATCATGGCAGCAAGTGGGTTTACGCTTACTTTTGACCCCACGATAAGGGGTGTAATAAAATTGGCCTCTAATACCTGTACAACACCAAAAATACCTAACACCCCCAAGGCATACATAGGCGAATCTTTGGTGATAAGCACCATTAGTGCAGGCAAAATGGCCCCTATCAAAAGACCGATGTAGGGAATGAGTAAAAGAAAGGCAGCAAAAAAACCAAAGAAAATAGCGTAGTCAATTCCCAACAACAATAAACCCGCCGAATTGAGCAATCCAACAATAAAAATCACGAGTACTAATCCTACTAAGTAAGACTGTACTACATCATAAATACGACGAATACCCTCATTCACTCTACGTTTGTGTTTAATATCAAAGAGTTGATAGATGAAAGCCCTAAAAAAATCTCGATAAAATAACAGAAAGAACACAAACAACGGTACTAATGCCGCCGAGGTAAGCGTACTTGTGGTGGTGGCAAGAGTATTGGTAAGAAGCGAGGCCCCACTTTTTATGCCATCGTTTAGGTATTTTTTACTTTCTGATAATTGTTTTCGTTTACTAAGATGGTAATTTTCGGAGATATAGGTTTGTAATTTACCAGTCCAGACGGTGGCTTTTTGGGTAAGTTTAGGAATCTCCTCATCAAAATCTGCAATTTGAGCAGAGGCCAAGTATATCAAAACGGCAATAACTGTGGTGAGTAAAATTTGGCAAACAACAATAGATAGAACCCTATATACCCCCCATCGTTCGAGACGGAGACAAAGTGGGTATAGCATTACGGCAAACAAAACCGAAAAGGCAATAGGTTTGAGTATATCTTGTAATACATACAAAATATACACAATCAATATTAACGAGACGAGCGAGCCAGCCAGTCGCAAAGAAAAAGGAAATTGAGATTTCATTTGGTATTGAATTTAACAAAAATATGGTTGTCCCACAGTTTATTGTTTTTTGTAGTGTTTTGTTTTAAAATAGCTTCCAAAACAAAACCCACTTTTTCGAGAACTTTCATCGAGGCCTGGTTATATTCAAAGACAGTAGCGGCCAGTCTATGAATATCAAAATTATTGAATGCATACCCACACATTTCTTGAACTGCCGCTGTCATAATACCTTGATTCCAAAAAGGTTCAGCGAGCCAGTAGCCAATTTCGGCTGTGCGACGGCGAATACCTTTCCCTAACACTATCCCAACGCCACCAATCGCTTCTTGGTTTAGTTCTATGGCAAAAGTTGTGGGGTTGATTTCAGTTTCACACAACTTTATCCAGCTTTCGGCGGCCCGCCAGTCGTAAGGGTAAGGTAAGTCGTCAGTTAAGTTTTGAAAAATCTGATAATTATTGGCATATTTGACTAATGCAGGCTCATCGCCAGCTTGCCAGCGACGGAGTGTGTGTTGGGTATGTATTGCGTTTTTCATCTAACAAAATAGTCTTTACCAGACAATTTCAATTACTTCGTTTTTCAAATCAATCGTTGTATAAACTTCGTTGGGCTGCCGTTTTAGTGTCAGTTTACCCTTTTTTACTTTCATTTCGTCTTGTCCAATCACATGGTTTTTATTTTTTTTATGAAAGACAGAAACTACATCTATTTTGTTGTCTATCACAACTGTAATTATATTTCCTATCGCCTGTATTTCTTTAAAATGAACAGGTGGCATATTTGTGTTTTTCAATAAAGCAATGGCTCGTGATGCCAGTGGCACGCCATAACCAATATAATTGTTGCAGTATGGGTACAAATGTGCAGATTTTTCGATTATGTTTCTAATTTCTTTGTTAGTCAGTCGAGGGTTTGCTTGCATGAGGCAAGCTGCAAAGCCCGTAATGACAGGTGCCGACAGCGACGTACCATAGAGCGAATAGCACGATACATTGGGTTTATTGTAGGCAATAAATTCTGGACCAATGCTACTATATCCAATTTTATTCCATAGTTTTTGGTTGGTTGCTCCCACAGTAATCACGCCTTCGGCATCGGCAGGTGTAGAGATTATGCGCCACGTTGGGTCGTCGCCTTCGTTACCTGCCGACACAACGAGCAACATTCCTTTTTGATTGACCGCAATATCGGCCACCTTGCTAATCAAGCTCGTATACCCGTCCATTTGTCGAGGTTCATAGTTTTCTGATGGATTATTAAATCCTTTGGCATAGCCTAATGAGGTATTGACGAGTTTCACTCCAAGGCTATCCAACCATTCAATGGCCGCCACCCAGTTGTCTTCTTCGATTCTTGACTCACGACCACCGTGGTCTGTACGAGCCAAATAAAACTGTGAATCTATGGCCAACCCTTGCTGCATATCTGTGTCTGTTCCTGCAATGGCCGCCAAAACCTCAGAGCCATGAAAATCTACAAAAGACTCAGAATTGGTATAAAAATTGGCAATATGTTTGGGGTTTACATAGTCTCGTATAGAAAGTATGGCAGAGTTGGCAAATATACCTTTGAGTTGCTGGTTCATGGGGGCTTCATAAAAACCTGCATCTATGACACCAATTTTTACACCTTTGCCTGTCAAGCCATTTTCTCGAAAAACACTTGCCTCAACCTGCTCCATCACAGGGGCAAGCCGAGGCTGTTGGTGAGGCCGTGAAGCAACATAAAATTTACCATCTATCAAAACCACGTCTTTCACAAAATCAAGGGCAATGACTCGTGTTTTTTGTGCATCTGTCAGATAAACAGAAATGGCATT
>JAYVJH010000519.1:0-3482 GCA_043769455.1 Runella sp.
GAAATTTTGAGCCTGTACCAAGTTTAGAGTTTCCTTTTGCTGCTTACAGGACATCTATAAGCAGGGCGCAATGGAACATCAATGCCAAGATAATTGCTATGAAAGGCGATGTCAAGACGTCGAGTTTTACCTCAACTGCACCCGAACAAGACGGGCTAACATTCAATGCTTCGGCAGCTTTGTACGAAATCGAAAAAATGACCTTGAACATCAGTGGAGTGCCATTTATTAAGTCGGCAGATGCCAAGGTAATTCCCGAAAAAGGCTTAGTAGTTATTCGTAGAAATAGTGAAATGATGCCTTTTCAGAAAGCCAGATTGGTCTTAGACACCCTGAACGAATACCATCGTTTGAAAAATGGAAATATTCAGATAGTGTCTCGCAATAAATTTATGGGTGATGCAACCTATCTTTATACAACGGTCTTGAACGATACGATTCCTGTCAAGATGGGAAACTTTGAGCTGCGCCAAGCCGTAGCACTTACCGCCAATGACAACAAAAAAAATGGCACTAAAAAACAAAGTAATTTTTATACCGTAGCGCGTGCCGAAATCAATGAAACTGATAAATTTGTGATAGCCCCCAAACTTCAATACAAAGGCCGAATGACAATGCTCGCTCCCGAAGCCAATTTACAGTTTGACGGCTATGTGAAACCACTCATCAAGCCACGTTCTTACTTAGTAGCCTCTTGGGTACAATTCAAAGAAAATCCTTCAAAAAATATCAGTCTAAAAATTACCCCAACCCTAAAAAATGAGACAGAACAACCTATATCAGTTGGTTTATATTACAGAAATGGCGTAGAGGGGCTTTATTCTACCTTTTTGTCGCCCCGAGAAGCACGTAACGATGTACCGCTATTTACGGCCAATGGTCTGTTGAGCTATGACGAAAAAGCAAAAGTCTATAAAATAACACCAGCACCCAAAACCAAAGATGAACTGGTGGACGAATCTGAAAATAATTATACATTTGACGACCAAAAAGGAACTGTCAGCTATTTTGGCCGCATGAACATTGTGGGAGAGCGTGGCGTGAAAGAAGGCGAAGAAATGTTTTTGTCGGCAGGTTCAGTTCAAGCTATTTTAGATAGTAGTTCTTATAAGTTCAATACACTGTTGTCTATGAATTTTCCAGCCAGTTCGACAGTCATGAAAAGAGTAGGGGAGACCATCGTAGCAACCAACTTAGAAGAACAACACAGCGATGCCGCCGAACCAGATTGGGATAGGCTTAGAGCTAAACTCTCGCCCTTAATAGGCAAAAAACCTGCCGAAAGCTATGTAAACCGTGCCGCTGGTAACTATCGAGGGCTGGCTGAGGCTTCCCCTAAAATGGCTGCTACGATTGTGTTGTCGAACGTAAATCTAAAATGGTCGCCTATTCAAAACACGTTTTATAGTGTTGGCAAAATTGGGGTTTCTAATTTGGGTAGTACCGACATCAACGCCCAAATGGAAGGAATGTTAGAGATTCGTAAAAACCAACGAGGCGACGAAATAAGTCTTTACATCGAAGCATCGCCCGAGGTTTGGTATTATTTTGATTGGCAAGATGGCAAATTAGCCATGGTCTCGTCTATTCAAGAAGAAAACGACTTGCTGACAGTTAAGTCAAAAGGCGAGAAAAAAGAACCTGCCATAATTGCGATTGAAGCCCCCGAAAAAGCATTATTTATCGAACGATTTGTAACACTCTATCGCCCACGTGCGCCAAAGAAAACGACCGCCAAAACCAAAACAACTTCACCAGCCACCAAACAGCCCACCACAACTCCAAACAGCAAAAAACAACCTACGCCAACAGTAGCGGCTACACCAGTTGAAGAGGAAATTTTAGAAGAAAAAACCAAAGGCAAAGATACCAAGACGACAACAACAGCCAAAGACAGCAAAGTTGTAACGACCGACCCCAAAGCTAAAAACGGTAAGACTGTGCCAACCAAGGCCACCAAACCAAGCAAAAAAGAAGAAGAAAAAGAGGGTTTTTGAAAAACAACTTTTTGTAACTAAAAAACGTGACCTCGACGGGAATCGAACCCATATCAAGCGTTTAGGAAACGCTTATTCTATCCGTTGAACTACGAGGTCAATTTATTTGCTGCGCTACAAAGGTCTAAAATTATTTTTTATTTTCAGACCTATTCGTCTTGAAATTCAAAATTAGTTACGCCAAGCCAGTTGGGATATATCTCAAAATGTTTCTTTTTGACCATATCAAGCATCAAATTACGCAATTCAGCTATATTTTCTTTTTGTTCTGCCGAAATAAACACAACGGCCAAATCTTTTTCATTATCGCTGTTTTTGGCTAAATAACCTCGCTTTAAAGTCTCTAAGGTACTTTCTTTGGTTGGTTTTACTATTATCTCTTCGCCAGTTTCGGTCTTTATTACTTCATCAAACGTACTTTCTGATGGCACATACACATCTATCTTGTTAAAAACCACTATTGTTGGCTTATCGGCAGCTTTGATGTCTGTCAATGTCTGGTTTACTACCGCAATTTGTTCTTCAAAAGAATTGTGCGAAATATCGACAACGTGCAATAGTATATCGGCTTCTCTGACTTCGTCTAATGTCGATTTGAACGACTCGACCAACATTGTAGGCAGTTTACGAATAAAACCCACGGTGTCTGTCAATAAAAACGGTATGCCGTCCAGTACCATTTTTCTGACTGTCGAGTCCACGGTTGCAAATAGTTTATTTTCAGCAAAAACATCAACCTTGGCAAGCCTTCGCATGAGTGTAGATTTGCCCACATTGGTATAACCCACCAACGACACCCGCACCAATCGATTGCGCTCTTTGCGTTGGGTTATGCTTTGCTTGTCTATTTTTTCGAGTTTTTCCTTCAAAAAAGCAATACGGTCTTGTACTATGCGGCGGTCGGTTTCAAGTTCTTTTTCGCCTGGCCCACGCATACCTACACCACCTTTTTGACGACTAAGGTGCGACCACATTCTGGTCAGTCTCGGATATATATACTGATACTGAGCCAATTCTACCTGTGTGCGAGACTGTGCCGTTTGCGCTCTCATCGCAAAAATATCTAATATCAACAACGACCTATCAATTACCTTGATGTCTGTAAATTCTTTTTCTAAATTTCGTACCTGCGATGGTATTAGGTCGTCATCAAAAATAATAATATCTACTGGGTTATCAATCAAGTAAGTTCTGATGTCTTCCAATTTGCCTTTACCCACAAAAGTACGGTGATCTGGGCGTTCGAGACGCTGCGTAAAAACATGAAGCGTTTTGATTCCGAGTGTTGCTGCCAAAAATTCTAATTCTTTCAAATATTCTTTGGTCTGCGCTGGCGTTTGTTTTTGAGTAGCTACCGATACTAAAATAGCCGTTTCCTGTTTTTTTGCGTTTGAAATCATACTTATCTTTGAGCCTTCTGTCTTGCATTTGTTTCAAGACTTTGACAATGATACGACAATAAAAGTTTCCGAATCATAAACTTAT
>JAYVJH010000520.1:0-5031 GCA_043769455.1 Runella sp.
AACACAAGAAGTTTTAAGTTTAATGGTGCGCTACACTATCGTTTGAGCGAAAAAGTAGAATTGATTGGCCAACTGAACTACGGTAACGGTACTACTGTCTATACGGGTAATGGTCGTTATTCTCTTCGCAACTTTTTCTTGACTCAAGCCAAGGTAGAACTAAAAGGCGATAATTTTAACATCAGAGCATATACAACTCGTGAAAACTCAGGACAGTCGTACACAGCAGGTTTGGCGGCTATTACGATGAACGAAATCTGGAAACCAAGCCAGTTGTGGTATCCACAATATATTGGAGCATTTGCAGGCGCACGTGGTGCTGGCCAAACAGAAGACCAAGCCCACCTCACAGCTCGTGGTGTAGCCGACCAAGGCCGCCCTATGCCAGGCACACAGACATATACGGACTTGCTAAACAAAGTTCGTGATGGCTCTATCTCAAAACCAATCATTCCAGGTTTTGGTGGTGGTGGTTTTACAGATATTTCTAACCTGCTACACCTCGAAGGTGTCTATAACTTCAAAAATCAAGTCAAATTTGCTGACGTATTGGTAGGTGCTAACATTCGCCAATATCAATTAGGCTCAGACGGAACACTCTTTGCTGACAAAGTTGATGGACGGAATGGCCAAATCAAAATAAATGAATACGGCGGTTTTGTTCAAGTTGCCAAAGGCTTACTGAACGACCACTTAAAACTATCAGGATCAATCAGATACGACAAAAACCAAAACTTTGAGGGACAGTTTACACCACGTGTGTCGGCAGTAACTACTTTTGGCCAGCACAATATTCGTTTGAGTTACCAGACAGGCTTCCGTATTCCGACTACTCAAAACCAGTACATTGACCTATTGGTACCCAACGCTCGCCTAATTGGTGGTTTGCCTGAGTTTAGCAAACGCTACAACCTTGCCAACTCGTACCTACGTGCAGACGTAGCTGCTTTTGGTGGTGCAGTTCTTGCAAGTGCAGCCAATCCAGCGTTCCAGCAGCAAGCTATTCAGGCACTTAGAGCCCAAGTAACCCCGCAAGTAACTGCTGGCGTAACCGCTTTCGTTACAACCCAAGTGCAGGCAGGTGTGGCTGCAGGTATTATACCAGCCGCTAATGCTCAAGCCGTCATACAGCAACAAGTAGCTGCTGCTCTCCCAGGCGAATTAGACAAAGTTGTAGCTGCCAATGGTCAGGCTTTTATACAGGGTGCGGCTATTCAGGCCAACTTAGCTTCGCTGAAGCCATACCAAGAAAAAGAATTTAAGCCAGAAAGCGTAGCCAATTACGAAATCGGCTACCGTGGTACTATCAACAAAAGATTATTTGTTGATGCTTATTACTATTACAGTGTTTACAAAAACTTTATTGGTGGCGTAGTATTGATACAACCAACGGCTTCTATTGCCCCAGGCGTGTTGCCAGAGGTAACAGGTGTGTTAGGTGGTGGTACTCGTAGAGTATTTTCAATGCCAGCCAACAGCAGCAAAGATATTACAGCTTCTGGTTGGGCAGTTGGCTTAAACTACCGCTTAGAGAAAAATTTTGTATTGAGCGGTAACATAGCCAACAACCAGCTTAATGACTTTACGCCATCGGCAGAGGTAGAGACGGCGGCCTTTAACACCCCACGCTACCGCTGGAATGTGGGCTTGTCTAATCGCAGTGTTGGTGGTTCTAAAATTGGTTTCAATGTTAGCTTCAAACACCAAGATGAATTTGTTTGGGAGTCGGGCTTTGTACAGCCATCTGAGGCAAATGTAACCCCTTACCAAAATACCAAGGTGCCAGCAATCAACAACTTAGATGCACAAGTGAGCTTTAAGCTATCAAAAATGAAGTCAATCATCAAAGTAGGTGGTTCTAATATCTTGGGTACTCCATACGTTCAGGCGTTTGGCAACCCAACGGTTGGTGCTATGTACTATGTATCTATATCGTTTGACGAATTGTTGAACTAAGACTTTCTTTCCTAACCCCCCTCCTTTATCTACAAAAGCGGCACCCCAAAAAGGTGTCGCTTTTTTTGGGTATGGTTTTTGATAAATATATTTTGTAGTTTTGGACATTGGACTTCGGACAACGCACAACATCATGCACCAATTATCAAACATCATACTTCAAATATACAGCATCTAAATAATGAAAACAGTAAAATTACAGTTCTTGTTGTTGTTTGTAGGATTTGTAGCAAAGTCGCAAGCACCTAATGCACCACTCAACGACGACTATTATCATCTCATTGAGCGGTATCAGATAAGTAGAGGCAAACTCCTAAACGACTTTCATACCAACGTCAAGCCATACAATCGCCGAGCCATTATGGGTTTTGTAGATAGCGTATTGGCCGACCGTACTTTTCCGCTTAATTTTGTTGATTTTTATAACTTAGAATACCTTAAACAAGATAGTTGGGAGTGGTCTGCCGATAAAACACCCGACAGCCGAAAGCCATTGTTGAGAAATTTTTATAAAAAACCGTCTGATTTTTACCATCTTCAAAACGAATATTTAGATCTACACCTTAGCCCAGTCATGGATCTTAGCTTTGGTAGTGAAGTCAATAACACCGTGGGCATCACTACTCGTGGTGTAGAACTAAGAGGAATGATTGCCAAAAAAGTAGGGTTCTATTCGTTTATTGCCGACAATCAAGCTGTTTTTGCCGACTATGTTGGGGCATATACCAACGAACTGCTGGCCATACGACCCACCATACAATCGTGGAATACACCTGGCGAGACACTCAACAAAAAAGCATTGACAAGCCTTCGAGGTTCTGATTTTTTTTCGGGACGGGGTTATATTACCTTCAATCCAATCAAACAAATCAATATTCAGTTTGGGCATGACCGTAATTTTTATGGCAACGGCCTGCGGTCAATGTTTCTGTCCGATTTTAGTGCGCCTTATTTATTTTTGAAAATGACGGCTCAATTAGGCAAATTTAACTATACCCAACTGCTCTGTAATACCCTCAATGGGCAGATTGAGTCGAGTGGCGACAAAGTAACCGAAAAAAAATACATGGCCGTTCACAATCTTAGTATCAACCTGACCGACAACTTAAATGTAGGTGTTTTTGAGGCCGAGGTTTTTAATAGAGACGTAAACTCTGGCTTTGATTTGAACTACTTGAACCCTATTATTTTTTATCGATATGTGGAGTCTTACTTGGGTAGCGGCGACAACGCCATGCTTGGTATTGATTTTAAATACAATTTTTTAAAACATTTTAGTTGGTATTCGCAGTTTATGTTAGACGAGTTTAGAACGCAGTCGTATTTTGGTGAAGACGGAAACTGGGCAAAAAAATATGGTTTTCAGACAGGATTAAAGTATATCAATGCTTTTGGGATTAGAAATCTGGACTTGCAAGCCGAATATAACGTAGCACGGCCATACACTTATAGCCACAAGTCGGGCTTCACCAACTATGTGCACGACAATCAGCCATTGGCACACCCGCTGGGGGCAAATTTTAATGAAACGGTGTTTTTGGCTCGCTACCAGCCCTTTCCTAAATTTACGATTTATGCAACGGTTATGAACTCTCAAAAAGGCGTGGACGCTGATGGTAAAAACTACGGAGGTAATATTATGAAACCTTATATAACCCGAATCAGTGAAAACGGTAATGTCATAGGGCAGGGGGCAAGTGTCAAAACTAATTTTATAGATGTTCGGGCTTCGTATATGATGCGGCATAACTTCTTTATAGATGCACGCTTCTTGGTTCGTAAGCAAGACAGCCCCGTCAAAGCCCTCAATACCAACACGACGGTTGCCTCTGTTGGTTTTAGGCTCAATTTGGCCTATCGAAACCAAGTTTTTTGAGACCAGTCTTCAACGATTTTGTACTATCTTTACAATGTTTTTAAACGAACGAAACAATGGCGAAGAAAAAAGAATGGCGTGAGGGTGAAATGATTTTGACCTTTAAGCTACAAAAAACTGACAGACCTTATACAAAAGTAATGGCTGAATGGCTTGATGCAGCTCTCCCAGAACTCAATGATTCGGAACAATATATGTTTGATAAAACGTATAAAAAAGAATTAAAAAAACTACAATATTGGAGCGAAGAAAACCTAAAAATGCAGTTCATTAGCCCCGTTTTAGAACTGGGACAGATTTTAGATAGCGACAATTTTGTTTCTTTTTTGACAAATCACTTGAAGGCGAGTACGATGGCTACCGACTTTCGGTAAAAGCTGATTTTGTGGTGGGTAATGGCTTATTGGACTACATACAAACGCCGTATTTTCATTTTCAGGCGGGCGGCGTTCCGCAATACAAACCCAATCGAAACCCCACAGGCGACCCTATGGCGCAGTTATTAGAGGCTTTTTTGATTGGATAAACGGCCAATTTGAAAGACAATATCAACTTTCCGCTCTATGGTTGTGAGATTGTAGGGGCTTACTGGCGGTTTGTTACGATGGAAAACCGCACTTATTGTGTTTCAAAAACCTACGATTGCACAGACAGAGACGACTTGCTACATATCATCGCCATTTTACGAAAATTTAGAGAAATATTAGAAACACAACTGTTGAAATAGGTAAAATGCTGCTTTTCATTTATGCCAAATATTAAAAGGACGATTCAAAATACAAGAAAATGAACGAACTATTGGACGACAATGAATACAAAAAGTGGTTGATTGAACTCAAATCTAAAATTCAACAAAGCCAAATTAAAGCTGCGTTGGCCGTCAATAGCCAACTTATAGAATTGTACTGGGATTTGGGCAAACAAATTGTAGAAAAACAAGAAAAAGCCAAATGGGGTTCAGGTTTTATTGACCAACTGAGTGCCGATTTAAAAACAGAATTTCCTAATGTAAGTGGGTTTTCAGCTTACAATTTGCGAAGATGTAGAGCATTTTATTTGTTCTATGAAAACACCACATCAATTTGGGAACAACTTGTTCCCAAATTCAATATCACTAATCTTTTCAAGATTCCATGGGGGCATCACCTGTTGATATTGAAAAAAATAACAAAATTTGAGGTGTCTATATTCTACGTTCA
>JAYVJH010000521.1:0-4154 GCA_043769455.1 Runella sp.
AGTTGCACCAAGCGGGTGGCCAAGTGCAATAGCCCCACCGTTTACGTTTACTTTTGAAATATCTACCCCCAATTTTTCCATAAAATACATTGGCACGGCTGCAAAGGCTTCGTTTACTTCAAACAAATCAATGTCCGATATACTCATGCCAGCTTTTCTCAGTACTTTTTCGGCAGCAGGCACTGGGCCTGTGAGCATGATAGTAGGCTCAGAACCCACAATGGCAAAGGCTTTGATTTTGGCACGGGCTTTTATACCACTTTTTATACCTGCTTCTTTTGAACCAATCAACAAGCCAGCCGCACCGTCCACAATTTGAGACGAGTTGCCAGCATGATGCACGTGGTTGATTTTTAATAAATCGGCATATTTCATCAATGCCAGTGCATCGAGTCCCATGCTACCCATCATCTCAAAAGCGGGTTTGAGGCTACTCAAAGATTCTACGGTCGTGCCTGGGCGCACGCCTTCGTCACGGCCTAAGATAACAATTCCCAGCTCGTCGGTATATGGCACAAGCGATTTTTCAAAACGATTAGCCGCTTGGGCAGCCACTGCACGGCGGTAAGATTCGGCTGCATAACCATCTACATCGGCACGAGAATAACCTTGGCGAGTGGCAATTAAGTCTGCCGAAATACCTTGTGGAACGATTCTGTGGCGAGCCACTACGCTTGGGTTAAACATCAGCGCACCGCCATCTGTACCCATCGGCACACGGCTCATTGACTCTACACCACCAGCCACAATCATATCGACCTGCCCCGACATAACATAGGCAGCGGCTTGGTTGATGGCCTCCAAACCTGACGAACAAAAACGGTTGAGCTGTACGCCAGCCACGGTTTCAGAATAACCTGCTTCGAGTACGGCCGTGCGAGCAATGTCTGCACCCTGCTCGCCTACGGGCGTTACGCAACCCATGATTACGTCATCGACAAGAGTTGTGTCGAGGTTGTTACGGTCTTTGAGAGCCGTGAGTACGCTCGTTAAGAGTTGAATCGGCTGCACTTCGTGAAGGCTACCGTCTGACTTGCCTCGTCCCCGTGGGGTACGAACGGCATCGTAAATAAATGCTTCGGACATTTGTTTTAGTTTTGAATGATTGGGTTTTGAATGATTGGATTGTAGTTAGAAAATTATTCTATCATTCAAAACTCAATCATTCTATAATTGTTATGCACGCATACTATTTTTTGACAAAAGTAATGGGCTTCTTGTTATGTTGCAAGTAATGTTAGGATTTATTCCATTTTTCCACATACAAAGTGAGACCAACCGTAAATACACGAGGCAAGCGATTGATAGATTGGACTTGTCTGAAGTTATCGGCAGAGCCAAAAAGATAGGTATTGCTAACATCAAAAATATTATTGATGCCAACCGAAAATCGTAGCATCTCATTTTTGAGCGCATAGCCATAGATGTTGAAATTGGACAATGGATAACTAATAAGATTGTTGTCTAAGTTGTTCAGTAAGTTGAATTTAGTGTTCGATTCGATGTACAGTTTAGGTGTTAATTTGGCTTCCAATTTGAACGTAGCATCTCCCTGAAAATTAGTTGATTGGCTATTTTGTTTGACCAATAGACACTGAAAATCAAGTTGAGTGGTTAGTTTTTTGAAATGATTGAGTTTGAAGCTACCCAATACCAGATAAGTATTAGTCTGTATTTTGTTGGCCACATCGTCAATGACGTTTATAAACTCTTGGCTACCCAAAAGCCCTAATAAATGATAATTGACTACGGCCCCAGACGAGAAATTACCCCAAAAAGCAAACACATCAATTTGCTTGATATTACCGATTTGAGTGTAAGATTGTGTAGGAAAACCCAGAAAATCAAAACGAGTTTGCGATGCAACAGGGTTGTCAGTTTGCTGGTATTTTACTGATAGATTCAGTGCATTCTTGCCCATATTTGTTTGAAATCGTAACTCATACTGATTTTCTATCGAACTGACTAACAACGGGTTACCAATCGAAATTCGCTGAATGATAGAACTATCAACAACAGGAAACAATGAATTAGGGTTGGGTAAAACGAGCCTATTACCAGCATATCTAAATGCCAATTTGGTGTATTGGCCAAATTGATAACTGGCATACAATTGGGGCGATAGTTTGGTAGTGAGTGTGTCCAAAAAATAACTATTGGCAGCCGTGCGGCGAGTGTGCCAACTCCATGCGGCTATTCCACCGACAACACTCCACTTGGCGGTTTTATAAAATAAATTGGTTTGTACTTGCATCTGCCTATCAGCGATTTTGAAGTCGGCAATACTTAGCTTTGGGCTTGGCCGAAGTGTCGAAACAGAATCGATGATACGGTAGCCAGACTGATTGATGGTTGAATAGTCAAGTGAAGCATCGGCTTTGATTTCCCATAATATTTTTCGAGAAAGTGGAGTATTATGAACGGCTTGAAAATTGATAAAATTATCGTTTTGGCTGTTAATTATTTGGTTATGATTACTGAAAATGACATCTGACTTTTGAAGAAGGTTACTGAAATTTTTATCTGTATCTTGTACTTGCAAATAGTTAGCCACATAGACCGACGTTACTTTGGCTGGCCGCTCGTACCTGCGCTCATACTGAAACTGCTGCGATGTACTAAAACTTTGTCGGTCTTGGCTAAGTGTTTTATTAAAAATACCCTCGTTTATTGTTTTGTCTTGTTTAGTTATTTTTGAATTTTGGTTTGAAGTAATACCCTGATTTTCGGTTTTGAAAACAATGGTATTGGCCAAACGAATCGTATTTTTATCGTTTACTTTGATTGTACCATTCAACTGACTCCATGCTCTAAATCGCTTTAAATTATCTGCTGCTTGGCCCTTGTCAAGTTGTTGGCTTTGGTTTAAAATTCGGGCTGTTTCATCAATTTTTAGTTCTTTTTGGTCGTTGTAGTCCAACAACACATAGCCTGTCCATTGGTTTTTAGTTGATTTTGAGCTATAATTCAAGCCGCCACTCGTAGAGCGGCTCAGGCCGCTATTGTCAGACACTGACGGCGCTCTGCTAAATCGATTAGAGGTCTGGCTACCATCGGCCACTGCCGCCGCAATGATAGAATAGGCCCCGTTATTGATTGAATTGGCAAAAGTATTTCTAAAAATCTGTGATTCGGCCTGTTCGGACAGGCTAGGCTCGTTGAGATTATTACTATTGAAGAAAAAATTGATAAAATGCTTGGGTGATATTCTGTTCAGGCGACCATTGACCATATTGGTATTGTGCGTACCCAGCAAGCCTGTGGCTTCGCCATAGATTCCGTTTTTTTTATCGTCTCGTAGTTTTATGTTCATCTCTACCGAGCCTTTATCAATAACCTCTAACTCTTTGACCATATTGCCTTTGATGGCTTCGAGCGTTGCTTTTGAGTTGCCACCAAACAGCGTTTGTCCATCAACGGTTAGCTTGCTGACGGCCTTGCCCATTACCGTAATTTGCCCATTTTTATCTACCGACACTCCCGCCATTTTATCTAACAGCTCTTTGGCATTGGCATGAGGTTTGGCCAGTGTGCTATCGACTTTTAGTATGAGTGTATCGCCACGGTAACGAATAAGGCTACCCGTTTTGATGGTTACTTCTTGTAGTTGTACGATCTTTTCTTTCTTGACTTCGGGCTTAGGGGTGTTTTGAGCAAATAAAAAAGTATTTGTAAGCAGTAGAAAATAGCCAATATGTTTCAAAAATAAGTTCACCAGATTGTACCACATTTACTTTTTTATATTTCCCATACTTGAACACGAATTTTAGTTTTCGTTCCTCCACACTCTACATAGCTCGTTACTATTGTGAGAGTATGCTCGCCGAAAGCTGTTTCAGAATCCGTTTGACACCAATCAGTTAATAATGACACAAAGTCATACGCCGTTTGTTTGGCTGACACAACTGTCGCCAAACTACATACCAATAAAAAGGAAAACAGAATTTTTTTCATCGTAATTTAGATATTTAAAGTGAATAATTAAAAAAAATCTGGTGAACTTGATGTAAATGTATTGTTATTGTTATTGTTATTATTGTGCAAATATTTTTTCACTTAGATTCAAGTAATAAATGCAACTAACGAGGTTATCACAGAACATTTAATTGAAAGACAAAGAAGAAGCGAACTTCCTCCTTGTCTTTACTAAGAAT
>JAYVJH010000522.1:0-5901 GCA_043769455.1 Runella sp.
TCTTAGATAAAGAAGAAGTAATAATGGTAGTACCGATGGCTTAAAATCAATACAAGCCAGTCCAAAACTGAACGGGCTTGTATAAATTACACTTCATCAACAAACTAAAATTTTTACGAGCAGTTTTACAGATACCCGTGTGTTATAGCTAAGTAAAACAGTTTACTATTCTACTCAAAAGGTAAGAAAAAAGCGACCGTGTTGGTCGCTTTTTTGGCTGTAGGAGGGGGATTCGAACCGCCCACGGTGTGGTTAGCCTCGTAGCAAAAGGAATTGGTGGTCAACCCCAGTCGGCTTGCGCCGGCATTACTTCGTGTTTGTCCCAGACTCACCACCCTCGAGACAGGAGGGCTTGGCTGCCAGTTTCAACACCCTACAATGTTGTTTTTGATGATACAAAGGTAGCAGATGAAACTTAATTTTACAAATTTATTATAAAAATCATCAAAAATTTATGATATTTACAATAAAATAGATATTTTATTAACAAATTTAAAATTTAAGTCAATATGAATAGCCAAAATTTAGAAAATTTAAAATTAGACGCTACCGACTTAAAAATACTATCGCTGCTGATGGAAGATGCGTTTTTGCCTTATTCCAAAATCGGTGAGATGGTTTTTGTGTCGGGGGCAACGGTTCATGTCAGAATGAAAAAAATGGAAGACATGGGCATCGTCAGAGGGGCGCAGTTGGTCGTCAATCCGTCAAAATTAGGTTGGGACATTAGTGCTTTTTTGGGGATTTACCTCGACAAAAGCTCGCTCTACGACGAAGTAGCCGACGACTTGGAGCAGATTCCGGAAGTGGTCAGTATCAATTACACTACGGGTATTTATAGTATTTTTGCCAAAATTGTATGTCGAGATACCGAACATTTGCGGCAAGTGCTTCACGACAAAATCCAGAAAGTAGCGGGTATTCAGCGTACCGAAACTTTTATTTCGCTCGACGAACGTACGGCTCGCTCGTTGCCTTTGATGGTAAAGTGAGGTTAGAGTTAGCTTTGAGGGCTATCAATTAACACCCCCACAACCACAAATTTACTAAACACACGCTCAGAGTGGGGCGCATCGGCAAGCTCATTGGTCAGGTCTTGGCCAGCCCAATGTTCGTAATGTTTGCCATTGCGCCAGAGCCGAGAGGCCGTAACATCGTAGATTTTACCCTCAAAAGCCACCCAAATGTCGTCTTTATCTTGTCCATTTCGGAGAGCAAGCTGCGCTTTTGTAAAAGTTTTGAGCATAAATAAAAGTAATAAATTGAAAAAAAAATTGTTGATTTGAGCGCAATATTAAACCTTATTGTTAGTTTTGTAGTCATAACATAAATTAACTCGAAAAAATATATAAGCTATGAGAAATATAACTCTCTTCTTCGTTTTTGCCTTGATAGTAATGGTAGGCGGTTGTAGTGGTTGTGGCAGCCAAACCAAGCCACTGTCTGAGTTAATAGCCAAAGCATGGTCAGCCCAAACCGTCAGAGAAGCCTCTACGTTGGTTTATACCAAAGGTGGTGCCAACAATATCAAAACAGGCTACACAAATTTTAGATTAGACCTCAGCAACGCCACAAACGTTACCTACAAAGAATTTGATAACAACACCTTTTCAGGTACCTGGGCCGTTACCGAGAGTGCAACGGGCAACAAACTGATATTGAGTAACTTGAACCCAAAACCAACAGGTACAGACGGCATTATAGAGTTTACAATCAACTCATACAGCGACTCGCAGTTAGATATTACTCGTACAACCTCAAACCAAAAGACAGGTGGTACTATCAATAACTATGCGCTAACAAACCCGTAAATATAATTCGGCCTGTCTTACTTTTTGTAAGTCTTAAATCATACAAACAATACAAAGAAATTTATACCACAGGAGAAGCCGTTTTTAGGAACGGCTTTTTTTATTTTTTCGATATGACTCGTACAGAATTATCCTCGCTTGGCGAATTTGGGCTTATCAATCGCATAAGTCCACACTTTCAGTCTATACATAACCAGACAGTTAAGGGCATTGGCGATGATGCCGCTGTGATTGACACTGGTGGTGATGAGTTTTTTTTGATTTCGACCGATATGCTCCTCGAAGGTGTGCATTTTGATTTGAGTTACGTACCGCTCAAACATTTGGGCTATAAAGCGGTAGCCGTCAATGTGTCAGATATTGCAGCTATGAACGGTACACCACGCCAGATTACGGTTAGTATTGGCCTCAGTAATCGTATTTCGGTCGAAGCCGTCGATGAAATATACTCGGGCATATTGGCCGCTTGCGAGGCTTACAACGTCGATTTGGTCGGTGGCGACACCAGTACTTCTCGCTCAGGGCTGATACTCTCGATAACTGCAACAGGAGTAGTCAAAAAAGACAAAATAGCATATCGAAGCACTGCCCAAGCCAGCGACGTAATATGTGTGTCTGGCGACTTGGGTGCGGCTTATGCGGGTTTGCAGGTGCTGGAACGTGAGAAAAAAGAATTTCTCGAAAACCCAAGTATGCAGCCACAATTAGACGAAAAATCGTATGTTGTTAGCCGACAGCTACGCCCCGAAGCCCGAACAGATATTGTTTATGAGCTGCAAGAGGCTGGCGTTGTACCCACGGCCATGATTGACATATCTGATGGGTTGGCTTCCGAATTGTTGCATCTTTGTTCGCAATCCAAAACGGGTGCGGTGATTTTTGAAGAACATTTACCAATAGATGATCAAACATATTTGACCGCCGACGAGTTTAAGATTAGTCCACTAACGATTGCACTCAATGGAGGCGAAGATTATGAGTTGCTTTTTACAATAAAAGCAACAGACTATGAAAAAATAAAAAACAGCAGTAACATTAGTTTTATTGGCTACATGACCAAAGAAGCCGATAAAATAGAACTACAAACCACAGGCGGGCAATATTACCCAGTTACAGCACAAGGTTGGCAGCATTTAATGAATAATGACTAATGAAAAACGGGGGCAATTTCGTTTTATCGACTTTAAATTTAGGTAAAAAATTTAATCGGGATTGGATTTTTAGAAACTTAAATTTAGACATCAAGTCAGGCCAAAGATATGCTTTTGTAGGACGAAATGGCTCTGGTAAGTCCACACTACTACAAGTATTGTCGGGGGTTGTGCCATTGTCAGAAGGAAAAATAAATTATCAATCAACTGACAGTCAGCATATTGGAATAGACAACTGGTACAAATACATTGTCATAGCTGCGCCTTATTTGGAACTAATAGAAGAATTTACGCCCATTGAGTTGTTAGAATTTCACAATGGCTTTAAGCTCTTTAAAAACGATATTTCGACTGCCCGAATTATTAGTAGTTTAGAACTTGATTCATCTAAAAATAAGGCCATAAAATATTTTTCATCAGGTATGAAACAGCGGCTTAAACTGGCTCTGGCTTTTTATTCGGACGTGCCAATAGTGATGCTCGATGAGCCAACATCAAACTTAGATGCTTACTGGACAGCTTGGTATTTGAGTGAAGTACAAAAATTGAGTTCCTCACAAATCGTACTGATAGCCTCAAATGTACCCGATGAATACTCGTTTTGTGAAAAAATATTCAGCTTGTCCGACTACTAAATTGGTTTTTTGGGTGTTTATCTGTAAATTAGTGTTTTAAAAATAGAACAAATACTAAAAATGAATGGAATTTTTGACGATTTGAGAAATGAGTTCAACAAAACAGGTAACGCTGTTGTGAAACTTATTTTAATCAACGTTATCATTTATGTTACAATTCTTGTCTTGCGGACGGTGTTTCACTATGCCCTTAATTCGCAAGTATATGATGCCGTGATGTCGCAAATTGAGCTACCAGCCTCGCTAAATAGCTTTATCTATAAACCTTGGACACTCGTAACCAACTTTTTTGTACACGAAGGATTTTTTCATATTTTGTTCAATATGCTCTTTTTGTACTGGTTTGGGCGTGTCATCGAGGAGTACATTGGTGGTAGGCGAGTCATTGCGCTCTATGTCATCGGAGGTATTTCTGGTGGTTTGGTGTTTTTGTTGATGTACAACGTTACGCCATACCTTCAGTCTGGGCTGGCTGGTGCTACGCTTGTTGGTGCATCGGGTGGTATATTTGCCATTATTGTCGGCTTGGCAACGCTCCTGCCCGAATACACCGTTTTCCTATTATTCTTGGGTGCAGTTCGTATCAAATACATTGCGGCATTTTATATTTTGTTGTCAGTTGCTGAGTTGGTTGGGTCAAACCCTGGTGGTAATTTAGCTCACTTGGCAGGCGCGTTGGTTGGTTTTGGCTTTGTTAAGTCGCTCAAAAGCGGTATAGATTGGGGAGAACCCATTTATTCATTTTTGGACTTTGTCAATGCCCTTTTTACACCTCGGCCCAGCCGCCCAAAAATGCCCCGCCGTGAGCGTACACCAGAACCGACAGTAGCGAGCAGTAGCAACAAAAAAAGCAAATCAGAGCAAGTCAATGGCTTGGACTCAACCCCAGACCAAGACGAAATAGACAGTATTTTAGATAAAATTTCTAAATCTGGTTATGAAAGCCTGTCTCGTGAAGAAAAACAAAAATTATACAAAGCAAGCCAGCAAAACTGATGCTCTACTATGGTTTTTTACACCTGTCAGAAAAATTAGAGTAATAAAATAAATATGAGAGTTTTATTAGATATAAAAGACAACAAAGCATTACACCTGTTAGAAGTATTAAAAGGGCTATCGTATGTAAAAACCAGGACGATTTCCGATGAAAAAGCCTTGCTGATGGAAGAAATAAAAGATGCGGTTGAAGAGTTATCGCTAATTCGTCAAGGGAAACTGAAAGGTTTTTCGGCAAAAGAACTACTTAATGAGTTATAGCATTATTGCTGTTCCTACCTTCAGAAAGGAACTTAAAAAGCTATCAAAGAGGTATCCCTCACTAAAAACAGACTTGGCTCTTTTGTTTGAAAACTTGGAAACAAACCCCGAATATGGCACTGCATTAGGAAATAATTGTTATAAAATACGTCTATCTATTACCTCTAAAAATAAGGGAAAATATGGCGGGGCTCGAGTAATTACTAACTTTGTGATTGATGGTAAGACAGTTTATATGCTCTCAATTTATGATAAATCTGAAAAAAAAATCCTAACAGATAAAGAATTAAAGGAACTTTTGAAATCCATACCTCAAAATTAAGTAGTCGTGAGTATATAGTACAGTGTCGTGAGTTAAATACAATGCTGTGAATCAGTAAGTTATCAGAATTAAAATACTGTATTAGTTTTGAATGAGTACTTAAATAACAATGCGAGTTCTGGAAATACAGAATACCTGAAATAAAAAATTAAAACCGTTGCTTTCCTAACGTATAAAGTTCATTTTAGGCCGCAACGTAATACTACAAAAAAATGCAAATTACACCTGGACAACTACTGGCGCAAATCAATACTCCCGATGACTTACGCAAATTTGACAAAGCCCAACTCCCCCAAGTCTGTAAAGAACTACGTCAGTATATTATCGATATGGTGTCGGTATATGGAGGCCATTTTGGAGCCAGTCTGGGCGTAGTCGAACTGACGGTTGCTCTTCATTATGCTTTTAATACCCCCGACGACCAACTTATATGGGACGTAGGTCATCAGGCTTACGGTCATAAAATATTAACAGGTCGCCGAGACAATTTTCATACTAATCGGCTTTATGGCGGGCTATCTGGCTTTCCAAAACGCAAAGAGAGTGAGTACGATGCCTTCGGTGTAGGTCATTCATCAACTTCTATCTCGGCTGCACTGGGTATGGCTTTTGGGTCTGACCTTAAAAATGAAAAACGCCAACACGTGGCCGTTATTGGGGACGGCTCAATGACAGCAGGAATGGCCTTTGAGGCAATGAACCACGCTGGCGACAGTGATGCCAAT
>JAYVJH010000523.1:0-2243 GCA_043769455.1 Runella sp.
GATAACTTTTCGATGGGTCTGAACCTCAAATATATCTACTCAAACTTAGCAGGTGGCTACACTGGCACGGCGTTCTCTATCAAACCAGCCTCGACAGCGGCTGGCGATATTAGCTTTTTTTACCAGAGCGACAAAGTCGACGAAACCACAGGCAGAGGCTGGCATTTGGCAAGTGGGCTATTGCTACAAAACATTGGCGGTAAAGTCAATTATGGCAATACCGAAACAGGGTTTATACCAGCAACCTTCAAACTCGGCGGAGCAGCAACTCGCCATATAGATACGCACAACAAAATTACGTTTGTGATGGATCTCAACAAACTAATGGTACCAACGCCACCCATTAGAGACATCAACCGTGTGATAGTAAAAGGTAAAAACCCTTATGTAAACTCAATACAAGGTATGTTTCAGTCGTGGTACGACGCTCCAGATGGTACAACAGAAGAGTTGAAAGAATTTATGGTATCGGTTGGTGCAGAATATTGGTACAACGACCTATTTGCCTTGCGCTTGGGCTATTTTAACGAAGCCCGCTCAAAAGGCGACCGTAAGTATTTGACGGTTGGCTTTGGCGCACGGATTCAACAACGGTACGGTATGGATTTTGCTTACTTGATTCCGCAACGTCAAGGTAGCCCATTGGCCAATACTTTTCGTTTTTCATTGCTGATTGATATGTTTAAAAAGCAAGTCGAAGACGAAACACCAGAAGAAGACGAAACTACAAACTAAGCCCTTGCAGGTTTAGCGATAAATATTTTTTTTTACAAAAAAGGTCAGACAGAAACGTCTGGCTTTTTTTCATTTTCAAAAAGCAATACCATGCCCCTACTTCAATCACTACTCACAACTTGTACGCCTCTTTCTACAATCGGTAATTTAGAAATTGTTGTTACAGAAATTGTATTTGATTCTCGAAAAGCGACTTCCAACTGTGTTTTTGTAGCTCAAAAAGGCACTCAAACAGACGGGCATCAGTACATTCAGAAAGTGATAGAAATGGGCGCAACAGCCATAGTTTGCGAACATTTACCAACTGACATATTATATAACGTTACTTATGTGCAGGTCAAAAATAGCGCACAAGCAATGGGGCAAATGGCAAGCGAGTTTTATGGCAACCCGTCGGCCAAACTCAAATTGGTGGGCGTAACGGGTACAAATGGTAAAACATCTGTGGCAACCTTGCTCTTTAAACTTTTTAGAGAATTGCAGTATAATGTCGGGCTGTTATCGACTGTTCAGAACCAAATAAACGAAACCGTCATCACGGCCACACACACAACGCCCGACGCCGTACAACTCAACGCACTGCTGGCCGAAATGGTAAAGCGTAGTTGCACGCACTGTTTTATGGAAGTTAGCTCGCACGCCGTGGCACAAGAGCGCATCGCTGGGCTGACGTTTTTGGGTGGGCTATTTACCAATATCACCCACGACCATCTTGATTTTCATGGTACGTTTGACAACTATATCAAGGCAAAAAAAGGATTCTTTGACCAACTCCCCAAAAACGCCTTTGCACTCGTCAATCTCGACGACCGCCGTGGTAGCGTGATGGTACAAAACACCAAAGCCCAAATCAATACCTATTCGCTACAAACAATGGCCACTTTCAAAGGTCGTTTGGTGGCCGATAGTCTGTTTGGATTACAGATGGAAGTCGCCAATCAAGAAGTTTGGTTTAAACTCATTGGCAAATTCAATGCCTATAACTTACTCTGTGTATATGGCACGGCCTTGCTCTTGGAAGAAGACCCAGAACAGGTTTTGACATTATTGTCGGCCATTACGCCCCCGCCAGGCCGTTTTGAACAGATAGTGAGCAAAAATCAGATTGTGGGTATTGTCGATTATGCACATACAGACGATGCACTCAAAAATGTATTAGAAACCATCGGTGAACTGCGAGAAGGCAATCAGAAAATAATTACGGTAGTGGGCTGTGGAGGTAATCGAGACACTACCAAACGACCCAAAATGACCCGTATAGCCTGCGAACTAAGCGATAAGGTAGTTTTGACTTCCGACAACCCACGCCTCGAAAACCCAGTCGATATTTTGGCACAAATGGAAACAGGAATACCACCGCTGGGCTTCAAAAAAACCACCACCATCGCCGACCGACGAGAGGCCATCAGATATGCCGTTAGTTTGGCACAACCCCACGACATTGTGTTGGTAGCTGGCAAAGGCCACGAAACCTACCAAGACATAGCTGGTACCAAATACCACTTCGA
>JAYVJH010000524.1:0-2928 GCA_043769455.1 Runella sp.
CTCCGTACTATATACTCACGACTCCTTAATTAGCTGATTTTTTCGATTATTGCTTTCTTTTTTTGAAACTCAAAACCATCACCAACCTGTAAGCCCATCAAAGCCTGCCCAATAGGCGAAGCCGCCGAGACGACCATCGTTGGCTGGTTGTCGATAGTCAGAATACCTAAACTGACTGCTATCCAAAACGTACCGACCGAAGTACCGACCAATGAACCAACAGCTACGCGGTTGGGGGTGAGGTCGATGTCTATTCGGTCCAATGTCAGGCGTTCTTGTTTGAGTTTTTGGTATTGGTGGGCGTTGAGGTCTCGTTCTATTTGGCCCATGGCTCGACCTGTTTCGTACTTGTCGCCAGCCGAGCTTTTGCTTTCAGAGTTGGCCGAAGCCTGCGCGGCTTGCATGGCATCGTAGGCCATTTTTATTCGGTCGTCCAAAATCGTTTTGGCTTCGTGTAGTAGTGTTGCTTTCATTGTGCGGGTGGTTGTTGGTGGTGCAAAGTAAATACGTTTTTTTTGCATACCGAAACTAAGTCAAAGGCTTACTTATCAAAAGCCGCTGTCATTTTAGCTCTATCAAATTCTTTTTCGTTGTTTGACAACCAAATAGTTGCTACGCCATTGCCGATAAAATTGGTAATAGCCCGAGCCTCAGACATAAATCTATCTACACCCAACAACAAAGCCAAACCCTCGACAGGAATAACCTTGATGGCCGTCAGTGTGCTGGCCAGTACTATAAAACCGCTGCCCGTAACTCCTGCCGCTCCCTTGGACGTTACCATCAAAATACCAATAATGGTCAGCATTTGCTCCAAACTCAGTTGAACACTAAATACCTGCGCCAAAAAAATCACGGCCATTGACAAGTAAATCGTTGTGCCGTCCAAATTAAAAGAATAGCCTGCTGGTACTACCAATCCTACCACAGATTTAGAGCAACCCATGCCTTCGAGTTTTTCCATCAATGATGGTAAAGCCGCCTCCGACGACGACGTACCCAACACAATCAGTAGCTCTTCTTTGATATAATTCAGAAACTTAAACAAATCAACTTTGGCCGTTTTGAGTATAAACCACAACACTACACAAATAAAAATACCCATTGTAGTATAGACCGTTGCCATGAGTTTGGCTAATGGTAGCAAGGTTTTGAGGCCATATTTGGCAACAGTAAAAGCCATACCGCCAAAGGCACCAATGGGGGCTAAGTACATGACTTTGTGCAAGGCCCAGAATATTTTTTTGGAAATAGGGGTCAAAAAATTGATAATCCGCTGCCGGCCTGAATAATTGCTCAACACCACGCCCGTAACAATGGCCAGTACCAATATTTGTAGTGTAACGTTGTCTAAAAAAAACTTGAGCCAGCTAAAATCTTGCGCTTTTTCGGTGTATTTACTGATGTCTCCACCCTTGATGCTGGCCGTCATCACACCGTCGCCAGGGCGAATGACATTGGCTACTATCACTCCAATAAACAAAGCTACGGTCGTAACGACTTCAAAATAGAGTAGGGCTTTTGCGCCTACTTTTCCTACTTTCTTCAAATTGCCCATTGAAATTATACCCAAGGTGATGGTAATAAAAATGATTGGCACAATAAAAATCTTGACTGTACTGATAAAAATACTGCTTAAAAACTCGCTAAATGTTGTCTTTATTTCAAATTCTGAAATCCAAAGATTGATCTTGAAACCTTTTTCGAGGACAGGCGTTAGCGCAAATTCGGGGTAGTAATGTCCCAATAAAACGCCGCACGTAATGGCTGTTAAGACCCAAAAAGTAAGATTTTTAAAGATTTTCATTTTTACTCAATTTGTTTGGTTAATGGTTTTTATTTGTATTTTTGTTAAAAAAATATTTGATTATGACAATCGTCCAGCAATTTCTGCCTCAATCTACAAAAGTCGAAGAAATACCAGAATACTTGGTTCGGGAAATTCTTAACGGAAAAGTGCTGCCATATATTGGTTACAGAGAGGTATTATCAAAAGGAAAACAACTATCAGAAATCATGGGGTGCAGTTCATTACAAAGTATTATTGTTGGTTTTATTTATGGTTTTTTATTTACAAAGATCAACCGTAAGAAGTATTATCTGGCCACAAACGAAGCAGGACTTCATTTAGACAAAAAAACGAAATTTTCAAACGACATTGCTATTTATGAAAAAGAGGGTTTGATTTTGAATGATAAATATTTTAAAATTGCCCCCAAAATTGCTGTAGAAGTCGATATTCGGGTAGATTTAGACCCTGACGACCACGCTGACAAATTTGATTATGTACTTGAAAAAGCCCAAAAAATGATAGACTTCGGTACTGAAAAAATAATCTGGATAATGACCCACAACAAAACGATTATTGTATTCTCAAAAACCGAAACTTGGACGATTGTAAACTATAAGACCGATATTATGGTACTGGACGATTGTATTTTGAATCTTTCTCAACTTCTTGAAGACGAGGAAATTAGCTACTGAACGTACCCAGATACTTGTAAAATCCAATACCAAAACCCAACTCCCAACAGCGAAACAGGAATACCCACACCTACCATCTGGGCCGCCAGCGTTGGGTTGAGGTCGTAGCGCAATGCCAGCACAGCCGTCATGTTCATTGAGCCAATGGCTGCACCTATTACACAAGCCTCAGCCACTTTATCGGTTTTGCCCAAAACCAAATAATAAAGTACAAATACAACTAACGGACTTAAAATTAGTTTATACAACAGTCCCCATTTTAGATTTGATTTTTGCAAGACTTTATGGTCTAATTCGATTTGTAAACCTACCGAAACCAATGCCAAAAATGTAAACGGTGAGGATATTTTGGTAGTGCTATTTTTATGGTGCTAAGAGTCCCATGGAATGATTCAAGTTATGGTAGCATAAATAGAATTTTATAGCTCCCACATGATTGTCAAG
>JAYVJH010000525.1:0-8591 GCA_043769455.1 Runella sp.
AGGGCTAAAAAAGCCCTCTTTTTATTGTCCTATGCCACATTTCTAAACAATCTTGAAAAAACACAAACCAAGACTTTTTTTATTTTTATTTTACAATCAATTTAGTAAAAAATGCCATTATATTTTCAATTTATTTTTATTTTCTTTAAATAATACAATAAAAATTTGATAAGTGATATTTTTAAAACGTCATTCGTTCTTTGTTTTGTACAATTATTGATTGCTCGCTTCTTGCTTTTTGTATCGTTTTATCCAATTTACCATTCCAAAGACGGCAATAAAACAAAAAGCGAGATAGAGCAGCGAGTACAGTTTTACGTCCTTGACAAGCAGAAGTAGCCAGATATTGGCGAGCGATATGTAGTAATAAATTTAAAAGTCGTAAATTTGTTAGAGAAACTAAAATTTCAAGTAATCAAAATAAAAGAAACGGTATATTTGATGCGAAATGATATGGAATTTGACGAATATGGCAATTTATTTCCCTACAAAATTATTGAGACCGACATCAATACATTTGAGTAAATATTTGTAAATAACTATATTGAATCTAAAAATAGAGTAATTCTATTTCAGAAAATGAAGCCGTTTATTGAAAAATTAAAAGACTTAATTAGTACCCATTTTTATATTTGGGTCGATGGAAGTTTTGTTACGAAACGCCTACGACCCAATGACATTGATATTCTAATATTTGTAGAAAGCGAAACTCTGAATCAAATAGAAAAACAACTGTACCAGCTAAAAAGACAGTTTAAGCCTGAAATAGATAGTTATTTTATTGAGGTGTTATCGCTGGATAATCCCAAATATTTTTTATTTGAAATGAACCGAACAGAGTGGCTATTTACTTTTTCAACCAATCGAAACTTTCAAAACAAGGGTATTATTCAAATTGATTTCTGAAAAAACATAAATTATGGACGACTTACTAAACACAGCCACAGAACGTGCCTTACGAATAGCAAAGCTGCTACAACTAATAAGTATGCATCAACAGTCTATCTCATTACATGAAGAACAAAAAAGTAGCTACTTAATTGTTAATCAGTATAGAGAGTTGTTAGCTGAACGAATAAGTGAGTTACAAAAAATTATGCAGGAAGTAGGTATTGAGATGCAACTTAGTGTGTTGGGACGAGCTGCTTAATAATTTATATAAATCAAAATGAGCGTCTTAGCCATCTTTGGCTTCTTGCTTTTTATATCGTTTTACCCAATTTACCATTCCAAAGACGGCAATAAAACAAAAAGCGAGATAGAGCAGCGAGTACAGTTTTACGTCCTTTACAAAATACATATAAGTGCTGATAACGTCCACGAGTAGCCACATAAACCACGCCTCGACTTTTTTGCGAATAAGCATAAATGTAGCTACAATACTGACGATGGTTGTGAACGAGTCCAAATACGGAAATGCGCTTGGCTTGCTAAACAGATTGGGCAGCCAGTTGCTCAAATTACCTGCGAATGTTCCCATCAAGCCTGTAAAAAAAATACCCATTACAACAACCCAAGCCCATTGTTTCAAAGAAAGTCGGCTGATTCGTAATTCATGGTTTTGATTGGCTTCATTTACTTTTGGATAGTTCCATTGCCACCAGCCTATGAGGTTAGTTACAAAAAAAAATACCTGTAAAAACATATCAGGATAAAGCTGTATTTGATAAAACAACCCAAAAGCCAGCACAACGTTGAGTAGGCCCAGTATCCAACTCCACGCATTTTCACGAGCCGAAAGCCAAACCGCTACCGCCCCGCTTACGGTTGCCCACCATTCGAGGTAACTCATTTTGTAACCTAATGCTTCAAAAAAAATGGTGTTAATGTCAAAAAACGATTTCATAAGTCTATTTATTTACCACAAATTTGAAACTAAAATCGCTTTTTCTTGACATTGTGCCATAAAATAAAAATATTTGTACCACCAACATCATTCAAACAACAAAACCATGATTGCAGAAGCAGTAGAAATTGAAATTAGGCCAATAGCTCAGTCCAGAATCAAAGAGGTGGACTTTGATAATTTGGTATTTGGCAAGCATTATTCCGACCACATGTTTGTAGCCGACTACATCGACGGCCAATGGACTAACTTAGAAATTGTACCTTACGCTAACCTCAGCCTTAGCCCAGCTACGGCGGCTCTGCACTACGGACAGGCTTTGTTTGAGGGCATGAAGGCTTACAAAAATGACGATGGCGACGTTCTGACTTTCAGACCATTAGACAACTGGAAGCGGCTCAACCGCTCGGCTACCAGAATGTGTATGCCCGAAATCCCCGAAGAGATATTTATGGAAGGCTTGATGCAGTTGCTCAGGCTTGATGCCGCTTGGGTGCCAACCGCCGAGTCGGAGTCGCTATATGTGCGGCCTTATATGTTTGCAACCGATGGCTACATTGGAGTACGGCCTTCGGACACTTATAAGTTTATTATTTTTACCAGCCCCGTAGGTACTTATTACTCAAACCCACCAAAAGTAAAAGTCGAAACCGAGTACATTCGTGCGGCTGAGGGTGGCGTTGGATCAGCCAAATGTGCAGGCAACTATGGAGCATCGCTACACCCTGCCAAATTGGCGCAACAACAAGGCTACGACCAGATTTTGTGGACAGACTCAACCGAACACGCTTACTTTGAAGAGTCAGGGACGATGAATGTTATGTTTGTAATAGATGGTAAACTCGTTACTCCCAAAGTGTCGAGTACGATTTTGGACGGCGTTACTCGCAAGAGCATCATTGACATTGCTCGTCATTGGAATATACCTGTCGAAGAACGCCAAGTGTCTGTCAAAGAAGTGATTACGGCCATCAACGAAGGCCGTTTAGAGTCTGCCTTTGGAGCTGGTACTGCCGTTGTAATTTCGCCATTTGCAGTCATTGGTTACAATGGCAGCGACTACAATCTGCCAGCCGTTACCGCTGACTCGTTTGCAGCACGTGCCAAAGCCTTTTTGACCGACATCAGAACAGGCAAAGTCGCAGATCCGTTTGGCTGGGTTGTCAAGGTTTAAATCTTAAAATATTAGTATCGTATTGGCCCGAAAAATATCATTAAAAATACCATTAAAACTATATTTTTAATGGTATTTTTAATAAAAACCGATCTGAGTAATAAGACAAACCCGACTTATCTAATTTTTTTAGGTGAGAAATCACAAGATATATAAATCTTATCGTGAAGTTTATGTCTATTTATCTTTGTTATTTTATTATATTCACCAAAAATATCAACAAAAAAACATAATAAATGCCCAGAATCACTGTTCGGTGGTTGGTTGTCTTATCAACACTGTCAATTATTGGTGTGCTTGTTACTCAAATTTATTGGGTCAGTAAGGCTTTTGCACTCCGAGAGCGGCAGTTCAATCAGCGAGTTCATGTTGCGCTACAAGACGTAGCCGAGCAGTTGGCAGACTTCAACAAGGTGATGCTCAATAATAATCCTGTTGAAGAACTGTCGTCAGATTATTTTTTGGTAAATACCAATTCTCGCATCGACCCCAAAATATTAGAACATTATCTAAAAACGATTTTTAAGAAACACGACCTAATTACTGACTTTGAAGTGGGTGTTTATGACTGTACCACCGACCGCATGATGTACGGTGTGGCATTGAGTACGGCAAGTGAAACACAGACACCAACTGTTACGGCCAGTTGGGTAAAGACAAATAAATATCCGTACTATTTTGGAATTCGGTTTCCACAACAATCGCTCAATGTGGCTGGGAGTTTGAGAGGCTGGATTTGGTCGTCGGCATTGGTTCTATTGGCTGTTGGTTTTTTTGGTTATGCTCTTTTTGTGATTCTGAAACAAAAACAACTGACCGAAATACAGCGAGATTTTATCAATAACATGACCCACGAGTTGCAAACACCAATAGCAACCATAAAAATTGCGGCTGATGTACTAAACACGCCCAACATCACAGCCCAACCCGATCGTCTCAAACGATATGTGAGAATAGTACAAGAAGAAACCCAACGACTGCAATACCAAATAGAATCGGTACTGAATATGGCCAAGGCCGAGAAAAACAAACTGTACTTACAACCCGAATGGCTCGATGCTCACCAAGTAATTGATAATTTGGCACAAAAATATGAAAATAAAATAACGCTCAAACTCACGGCAGAAGTACCATATATTGATGCAGACCGCTTTTTGATGACCAATGCGCTCAATAACTTAATTGATAATGCCCTCAAATATAGCGGCGATAAACCCGAGGTATGTGTCCAGACACACAACTATAACGGCACGCTTGTTGTGTCGGTAACAGACAAAGGCATTGGCATAGCGGCCGAATATCAATCAAAGGTTTTTAAGAAGTTTTACCGTGTGCCAACTGGCAATGTCCACAATGTCAAAGGTTTTGGTATTGGCCTGAGTTATGTTTCTCAAATCGTTAAAGCCCATGGCTGGAAAATAGAACTGCAAAGCGAAGCAGGGAAGGGCAGTAAATTTAGTATATTGATACCAATAAAATAGTCATGGGTCGTGAGTATTGGGTCAATAGTTGTTGGTCTATGACAAGACAATCAACAACCCATGACAACTAATGACAAACGACCCACGACTAACCACTCACGACTAATATGCGAGCAAAAATATTATATGTCGAAGACGACCCCAATCTGGGATTTGTTACCAAAGACAACCTCGAACTAAACAACTACGAAATAGTACACTGCACCGACGGCCTCAGCGGCTGGCGGGCTTTTGAGGCTACCCATTGCGACCTTTGTGTGTTAGATGTAATGCTGCCCGAAATGGACGGATTTTCGTTAGCAAAACGTATTCGTGATGTAGATGCACAAGTACCAATTTTGTTTTTGACGGCTCGCTCTCTACAAGAAGATAAACTACACGGCCTCAGACTTGGTGGCGACGACTACCTCACCAAGCCGTTTAGTATGGAAGAACTAATGCTCAAAATAGAAATTTTTTTGCGCCGAAGTACCCAAAAAGTCTATAATATAAAAGAAGCCGTTGGTTCGCAAATTGGCACTTATCTATTTGATTTTCAGAAACTAACACTCAAAAACACAACTCATTCGCATACGCTCACCTACCGTGAGGCAGAAGTACTCAGATACTTAGCCCAACGCCCCAACGAGGTTGTCAAACGCAACGATATGCTCAAAGCCATTTGGGGCGATGATGACTATTTTATGGGTCGTAGCCTCGATGTGTTTATTTCAAGACTTAGAAAATACCTCGCCACCGATTCTTCGCTCAAAATTGAGAGTATTCACGGGGTGGGTTTTAGGTTCAATGACTATTAGCCAAATATGACTCTATGCAATATAACAGAATGCCTATCGAAATCGAGTCGCCAGAAGAAGTTGGCTATGATACAATCCGTTATAATTTGTCCGAAAGCTCTGTCAGAGACCGTACTTTGGGAGAATTAAACATTGATTTGAGTGGCGTTGTATTGGCATATTCAGAACATCGAGGTATATTGCCACTCCGCCAAATCATTGTCGAAGAAAGTCCAATATTAAGCGCAGACCAAGTGCTTGTAACAACGGGTGCGGCCATGGCTTTGTTTATAGTTTCAACGACTTTACTCAAAACTTCTGACCACCTGATAGTGATTAGACCCAACTATGCCACCAACATCGAAACGCCACGAGCCATTGGCTGCCAAATGTCGGTCATTGATTTAGAATTTGATAAAGGCTTTGACCTTGACCCAGCACAAATCAGAGCCGCAGTCAGACCCAATACCAAACTCATTAGCATCACTAACCCACACAACCCAACAAGCAAACTGTTTTCGGAAGCTACCATACGAGCCATCGTGGCCATTGCCGAAGAAAATAACTGCTATTTGATAGTGGACGAAACCTACCGAGACCTTAATTTTCAGACACCGCTTCGGCCTTACGCTGCCATAGAGTCTGACAAAGTGATTTCGATTTGCTCGCTCTCCAAAGCCTTTGGAGTGCCTGGTATCAGAATCGGTTGGTTGATTTGTAGAGACCCAAAATTGATGTACAAACTATTGGCCGCCAAAGAACAAATAATATTGGGCAACTCAATAATCGACGAAACCATTGCGCTACACTTACTGACCCAAAAAGCAACGCTACTGCCAGTTATTCATGCTCAGATTCAAGAAAACTATGCTGTTTTCAAACAATGGGCCAGTAGTCAGACTCTTGTAGAATATGTGATGCCCGAAGTGGGCGGAGTTTGTTTTGTGAGACTAAAATCCGAATATGATTTGGACTTTGACGCTTTTCGCCAAAACCTCTACAATACGCACCAGACTTTTGTAGGTTTTGGGCATTGGTTCGAGCAGTCAGAGCGGTATTTTAGATTGGGCTTTGCCTATCCGTCTGCCACCGAACTGGCCGAAGGGCTGCGTTGTTTTGAGGAGTGTTTGAAAGAAAATAGTAAAATAAGTAGCAAAGATTGAATTGGAGTTTTTACGTTAAAACTGAGTATATTTGTACCTTACAACTTTAAAATCATACAGTTTATGTCAATCATTAAACTACCGCTACTTTTTGAAGGTTCGCAGGGCGAAAAACGAATTTATACTTTGTTCGACTCTGGGGCTACTTTTTCGTGTATTCATCCAGATGCGGTTGATGGCTTAGAAACAGCCGTAAAACTATACCGCCCCATGGAAGTAGCTACCGCAGCCGCTGGCCACTACCTTAAAATAGAGTATCGCATTTCTGTTGATTTTTATATCAACGACGTACGTCTTTCCGATGAGTTTTTTGTTATTCCAGGTTTATCGGAAGATGCTATTTTAGGTGTTAATACTTTTCAAAAGTGGCGTATCAAACTCGATTTTGAGCATGATAGCGTCTTTGTAGATCCAAAAGTAGCAAAAGCAATGCTGAAATAAGTAAACTGGTGTCGTCATTCATTGGCTCGCCAAACTTACCCACCTGCTTTTTTGACTTTGTAGCCTTTTGAGATAAGCAAAGCCATTATTTTTTCTCTAAAATCGCCCTGAATCAATATCTCACCATCTTTGGCTGTTCCGCCTGTGCCACAGGCGTTTTTGAGTAGTTTGGCTATATTGGCCAAGTCTGGCTCGCTGCCTTCAAAACCACAAACTGCCGTAACAACCTTGCCGCCCCCTTTTCGGTCAAGCCATATTTTTAGGTTTTGCTGCGCTGGCGGCAGCGACCGTGCCGATAGTTGGCCATCATCGTTGTATTTAAAATCTGGGTCGGTTGAGAATACAATTCCTATTCGGTTTTTTTTTGACATAATTTTATGGGAATGACATTGAATTTTAGATGTTGGACGTTGGATTTTTGTTTAATATTGTACCTTAATTTAAACACCTTAATCCAAACAACAAAGTTGAGATTAGTATTTTTTGGGGAACAAATACTTTTGATGCTGAAAAACAAACACAAATTTATGAAAAGAAAAACAATTTTTGGTACAATGATGCTTGCCAGCACAATGGCCATTGCCCAACTACAACCAGCCAAAATGACCCCAGAGTCGTCTGAAATTTGGGATCCTATTCCACGCGTCGTTACGCCTGGCACATCTGCCACTGCCCCCTCAGATGCTGTTGTGCTGTTTGACGGCAAAAACTTAGATAATTGGGTAGCAGCCAAAGATGGCAAATCGGCGCCCGCTTGGACGGTAGCCGATGGTGCAATGACAGTGTCAGCAGGCAAGGGCGACGTACAAACAAAGCAAGAGTTTGGCAATTTTCAGTTACATATTGAGTTTCGGACTCCTGCCGTTGTCAAAGGCGATGGCCAAAATCGAGGCAATAGCGGTGTTTTTATGCAAGGGCTTTATGAGTTGCAAGTGTTGGACAATTATGAAAATCGTACTTATTCAAACGGGCAGGCTGGGTCGATTTATAAACAAAAAATGCCATTGGTCAATGCTTGCAAAAAGCCAGGCGAGTGGCAGACTTATGATGTGATTTATACTGCACCACAGTTCAACAAAGACGGTATGATGCTTACTTCGCCTTACATTACGGTACTTCAAAACGGCATATTGGTTCAGAATCATACCGAAATCAGAGGTACTACGCCTTTTATTGGTTTGCCAGTGGTAGCACCGCACGGCAAAGGGCCAATCAAACTACAAGATCATGGCAACCCAACCAGTTATCGTAATATCTGGATTCGGGAGATGTAGTGTTGTACGGAGTTGGGGTTGTGAAAAAAACTACACAACCCCAATTTTTTAATATAATCACTCAGCCATCAATGAAACACCTCACGTTATCGTTTTTTGTATTATCGTTTTCCTTGTTTGCCTACACTATTCAAGGCCAAGAGGCAAAATCGCCTTTTCAGATTATACTACCATCTCAACCCGACTGGAACATTGCCCCAGAGGGTAGCCGCATTGATTTTCAGGTTGGTAGCAATGCCGAAAATGTCTTTTTTAGTCTCGTACAGGGGCATATTGAGGGTATGAGTTTCGATTCGTTGGGACATTTTGGCTGGACACCCAGCTACGATATAGCCGATAGAATTAACACAAAAAAAGTTGTTTTGTTACTCCTCAAAGCACAAAACAACAAAGGCGAAAGCACAACACGAACCATAGAACTGGAGGTAAGCCATAC
>JAYVJH010000526.1:0-4943 GCA_043769455.1 Runella sp.
CGTCTAAGCAATTCGTCAGTTCCCACAGCCATTGAACTGGAAGAACTGACGAATTTGTTTGACATAAACAACTACCAATTTGATTAGGACATGGCCTTAGTTTACGCCCAATTCTTTCAAGATTTCGGTTACTTTGGCAGCGGCTTCTTTAAATTCTGTGGCTGACGACACTTTCAAGCCAGACTCGTTGATGATACGTGCGCCTTCGGCGGCGTTTGTACCTTGCAAACGCACGATGATTGGCACAGGAATATCGCCAATGGCTTTGTATGCCTCTACAACGCCTGTAGCCACACGGTCGCAGCGAACGATACCACCAAAAATATTGATAAGAATGGCCTTTACGTTGGGGTCTTTTAATATAATTCTAAAACCAGCTTCAACAGTCTGTGCATTGGCACCACCCCCAACATCTAAGAAGTTGGCGGGTTCGCCTCCCGACAATTTTATCAAGTCCATTGTTCCCATGGCCAAACCTGCACCATTGACCATACAGCCTACGTTACCGTCGAGTTTTACATAGTTCAGGTGGTTTGCATCGGCTTCTACTTCGAGGGGGTCTTCTTCGGCTACGTCTCTCATGGCCGCAAAATCTGGGTGGCGGTAGAGGGCGTTGTCGTCTAAGTTTACTTTGGCATCTACGGCAATGATTTTGTCGTCTGAGGTTTTTAGAACAGGGTTGATTTCAAACATAGCCGCATCACAGCCGTCGTAGGCAGCATATAGCGATGTTACAAATTTTACCATTTCTTTGAAAGCACTACCAGAAAGCCCAAAACGGAAGGCGATATTACGAGCCTGAAACGCCTGTATGCCTACTCGTGGGTCTATCCATTCTTTAAATATTTTTTCGGGTGTGTGTTCGGCCACTTCCTCAATATCCATACCGCCTTCGGTACTGGCCATGATTACGGGGCAGCCTTTGGCACGGTCGAGCAAGATAGACATATAGTACTCCTTTGGCTCTGATGCGCCTGGATAATAAACGTCTTCGGCCACATATATTTTGTTTACCACTTTGCCCTCTGGCCCTGTCTGAATCGTTATGAGCGTGTTGCCGAGTAGGTTCTTAGCTATGGTTTCGACTTTTTCTAACGAATTGGCTACGGCTACCCCTCGTTGTTCTGAGCCAACAATTTTGCCTTTACCACGCCCGCCTGCATGAATTTGCGACTTGACGACGACAAACTTCTGGCCGCTTCGCTCTATCATTTGTTTGGCAGCCTCAACTGCCTGCTCAGGTGTTTCGGCTACAAGGCCATCTTGCACCTTGACACCATACTTTTTTAGGATTTCCTTCCCTTGGTATTCGTGGATATTCATTCGTAGAAATATTTGAGTCAAACTTTATTTTGGGGCGAAATTACACAATAATTCATTAGGTCAGTTAGGATTTTTTTTATTCTGTACTAAATTTGGCATTAAATAAATTTTTGATAATGCTCAAAGCCTCAAACCTAATCCGAAAATACCCCAATCTTGACGTTCTCAAAGGCATTGACTTACACATTCGGCAAGCCGAAGTAGTGGCCATAGTTGGTGCCTCGGGCGCAGGTAAGAGTACCTTATTACAAATTTTGGGTACACTCGACCGCCCCGATAGTGGCCAGTTGCTGATTGATGGTACAGATGTTTTTGGACTAAAAGACAAAGAATTGGCAGCATTTAGAAATCAAAAAATAGGTTTCGTCTTTCAATTTCATAACCTCCTGCCAGAGTTTACGGCTCTCGAAAATGTGTGTATGCCCGCCTTTGTGGGTGGCCGAGACAAAGGCGCAAAGCAAAAAGCCACTGATTTGTTAGAAACTTTGGGATTAAAAAACCGCCTCAACAACCTACCCTCGCAACTCTCGGGAGGAGAGCAGCAACGAGTAGCGGTGGCACGTGCGCTCATGAACGACCCCGCTATTGTGTTTGCAGACGAACCCAGTGGTAACTTAGACTCAGCCAATGCCGAAGACCTACATCAACTGTTTTTTAAACTCAGAGACGACCTCCGCCAGACATTTGTCATCGTAACCCACAATGAACACCTCGCCACCATGGCCGACAGAAGGTTGGAAATTAAAGATGGAAGAATAGTAACATAGAAATGCCCAACGATTTTCACTGGTTGTGTATTAAGTACTTATTCAAAAGTAATACGGTGTTTTAATTTTTGATAACTTACTGATTAACAGCATTGTATTTAACTCACGACACCGTACTATATACTCACGACTGCTTATTTATTTTGTTTCTTAAATAAATAAATACGGTTTTCGCTACCGTTCATAATTCGGATAATATTAGGGTAGTGCTTAATAAACACAATGGCAAACAACATAAAACCAAAACCAATCAGTAGCGGGCTTGATTTGCCAAAAACCCCTGCCGCCAGTAATGTCGGAAACATAAACGACGCTACAATAGAGCTGAGTGAAACATAATGAAAGGCTACCAAACACAGCAAAAACACGCCCACGCAAGCTGCCGCTACATTGGGCTGAACGGCTATAATCATACCCAGTGCCGTAGCCACACCTTTGCCGCCTTTGAACTTTGTAAAGATTGAAAAAAGATGCCCCAAAACGGCAATAAAGCCCAGCATAAGCTGAACAGCAAGCACGTTTTGGATTTCTAACAAATTCATAAAAAAAAGTATGTGAGCGAGCATCGTAGCCGTCCAACCTTTGAGAACATCAATGAAGAGTACAATAGAGCCAGCCGTTTTGCCCAAAACTCTAAATGTATTGGTAGCGCCAGCATTACCGCTACCATGTTTGCGAACATCAATGCCATGATAGGCTTCGCCATACCAAATAGCCGATGGAATTGAGCCAAGAAAATAAGCCATAACACAAGCCGCAAAACAATGCCAATATGTCATAAAATGCCAGTTTAATTAAAGAAAATAAAATAATAGATTTATAGTAAATTCTTACTATCAAACAAATGTAGCTATTTTTGTGCTTAAAATTAAGCAAAAACCGTAAAATGAAACAATTAGTAGTTATAAGTGGAGGAACAAAAGGAATAGGTCGGGCAATAGTTCACCAATTTGCGAGTGCTGGGTTTGACATCGTAACCTGCGCCCGCAACGAAAACGAACTGCGAGTATTACAGGAAGAGGTCGAAAAACAATACACCAACTGCCAGGTTTTTGTAAAACACGCTGACTTATCTGTCAAAGACGATGTAAATACTTTCATTGATTTTGTTCATAAAATTCAACAACCTGTGGCTGTCTTGGTCAATAACACTGGTACATTTACACCAGGCCAAACACACAACGAACCCGATGGCTCACTCGAAAACATGATTAACACCAATCTGTACAGTGCCTATTATCTGACTCGTGGGCTGGTTGGTGATATGATGAGGCGGCAGAGTGGTCATGTTTTTAATATTTGCTCTACGGCCAGTATCGAGGCATATCCCAATGGAGGGTCGTATTCTATCTCAAAGTTTGCGCTTTATGGCTTTACAAAATCGCTGCGTGAAGAACTAAAATCGTATGGTGTAAAAGTAACGGCTATTTTGCCAGGGGCTACACTTACAAGTAGTTGGGAGGGCGTAGAACTACCCGAAGACCGATTTATGAAAGCCGAAGATGTAGCCAAAAGTGTATGGGCAGCTTATGAACTCTCAAAATCGGCAGTTGTCGAAGAACTTGTTATGCGCCCACAGTTAGGTGATATTAGTTAGTGAAATATAGGTTTTTTGGATTTTGATTTGCTAATTTGTAGTTTAATTTTCTTTACTCTTTCTAAACAATGGAACAATACTTAGGCATAGACGTAGGCGGCACTAACGTAAAAATGGGGATAGTTGATGCACAAACAGGTAGAATTTCAAACTTTTATAGCCATGATACAGCCGACTGGCGCAGTTCGGGGCATTTTGTAGAAAGCCTTGGCGATGCTATCGCTATACAGTTACGTGAGTTTCCACAAATCAAAAAAGTAGGTATTGGCTTACCAGGTATGATAAACCGTGAGCGGACCATTCCGATAGAAATCACGGCCATTCCCGAAATAAATAATGCTCCTATTGTAGAAAATTTTTCAAAAAGATTTGATGGTACACAGTTTTTTTTAGAAAACGATGCCAATGCAGCAGCTCTGGGTGAGTTTTATTTTGCCGAACACAAAATACATGAAAATTACATTTTTATTACACTCGGTACAGGAGTAGGCGGGGCTGCTATCATCAACCGCAAAGTATTTGTGGGTGGCGAAGGCAACGCCATGGAACCAGGCCACGTGCCGTCTCGTAACGGTAAAGTATTGGAGCGGAATATCGGTAAAAAAGAACTCCTCGAAATGGCAGAAACCATGCGTAAAAACTACACGGGCATAACCAAACTACCCAATGATGGTACAATATCAACAACAGGACTTGTCGCCGCCGCCGCCGAGGGCGACGAACTGGCCTTGCAAGTTTGGCACGAAGTGGGCGAAATGTTAGCCATCGCGCTCGTTAATATGATTCGGATTTTAGACATTAACCTCGTTTTAATTGGTGGGGGTCTTTCTGCTTCGTTTGACTATATTTTGCCATCAATTCTCGAAAACCTAAACTATTGGCTTTCTCCATATAACTTAAATGGTCTGGAAATCAAACGAGCAACATTAGGCAATAATGCAGGTTTATTAGGTGCTGCTTCACTTTGTTTTGAATAATACAGCTCATATTTTTTTGTTATTATAAAAAAAAATCTAAAAACATTTGCATAAAACGCCTAAAACCACTAATTTTGTACTCGTAAAACTCACTAGTAGTTTCGCAATCGGTAAATAAACATTCTTGAATAGCTCACAAGGCGTTTGCCGGCTGTTTAGAATATCAGACTGTTAATGAAAGTAGTAAGTAGCAAGTAAATATTCTTGAATAGCTCAGTTGGTTAGAGCATCTGACTGTTAATCAGAGGGTCGCTGGTTCGAGTCCAGCTTCGAGAGCCA
>JAYVJH010000527.1:0-5606 GCA_043769455.1 Runella sp.
ATTTGACCCTGAAATAAACGATAACAACGCCCAATTTTATCCATTGATGAAAACATACACGGTGGGACTAAACATTAAATTCTAATCCAAAAAGCCCCATCGGGATAACCTGTTTGTAACCAAAAAGCCCCAGCGGGGCAACCTGTTTGTAATGCCAAATACCTACACGCAATTATATGTTCAAGTAGTTTTCACGGTAAAAGGAAGACAAAATATGATTCCGAAATGGTGTAAGGAAGAATTGCACAAGTACATCACGGGTATTGTTCAGAATAGGAAGCATAAGTTATTGGCAATTAACTCAATGCCAGACCATATTCATATATTTTTTGGATTGAAACCCGATATGTCAATTTCTGAATTGGTAAGAGATATTAAAAGTGCATCATCGGGACTGATTTCAGATAAACAATGGACAAAATCAAAGTTTAATTGGCAAGAAGGTTTCGGTGCATTTTCATACTCACATTCACAGATAGACGACGTTGTCAAGTATATTCTCAATCAAGAAGAACATCACAAGTCAAAAACATTCAAAGAAGAATATCTTGAATTTTTAGAAAAGTTTGCGATTGAATATGATGAAAAATATCTTTTTGAATTTTATGAATAGCCGCCCCCATGGGGCTGATATTGAAACATTAAACGTTTTCTATAAACAGGTCGCCCCCATGGGGCTGATATTGAAATATTAAATGTTTTCTATAAACAGGTCGCCCCCATGGGGCTGTTGGTTAATTTCTTGCTCTCTCGGAGCAATATGCTTGCAAAAAAATCTAAAATAAAATAATCAATTTAAAAATGAAAAATAAAATCCTAATTACCCTTTTAACACTGACGGCATTTGGTTGCACCGATTTTTTAGACCGTCAGCCATTAGACTCGCCGTCGAGTTCTACTTTTTATGCCAACGAAGCCGAGATTAGACTTGGGCTAACAGGTGTATATAGTGCCAATTTTTGGAGCCGTGCTGGTAATGTACCTGACCTGAAACGTATTGAAGGTACTACCGACCTTGTCATTTCTCGTAAAGCAGACCCCGAGTCGTTGATTGCACAAGGCGACAATGGCCCGTTTATACCAGGCAATGCTTGGTCTGACAACTCTTGGGGACAGTGCTACCGAGTGATAGCCCGCTCTAATGATTTGCTCGAAGGTATGAAACGTGGCGAGGCAGCTACGCCCAAAGCATCGTTTGCCAAAATGCGTGCCGAAGCACTCACACTGCGTGCATGGGCATATTTGAACTTGATGACGTGGTATGGCGACCCTATTTTTCTGACCAAACCATTAGAAGTTTCTGAATACGAAACCCAGACCCGTACACCTGTTGCACAAGTAGTAGCCTCGCTCAACAAAGACTTAGACGAAGCATATACTGCTCTCGATTTTGCCCCTGCCGAGCGTGGCCGTGCCAGCAAAGGTTTTGCTTATGGTGTAAAAGCCAAATTGGCGTTGCTCATCAAAGACTGGAAAACAGCCGAAGAAGCTACATCGACCATCATCAAAAGTGCCGCTTATGGCCTCAACCCAAGCTACCAAAACTTGTTTACGTTGGCAGGACAAAACGCCAACGCTGGTAGAGAGGTGATTATGACGATGATGTACCCTACCGACAACCCAAATATAGCCAACTGGCAAGTAGTAGGCTATACACCACGCCAAACGCTGGGGGCGCAGAGCAATAACTTTCCGACTCAGGCAATGGTCGATAGGTTTGAGTGTATAGATGGCAAACGAATAGACCAGTCGCCGCTATATGACCCCAAAAACCCAAGCAAAAATCGTGATAGGCGTTTGCGCTGGACGCTCTATATGCCCAACGACACCATCGAGGTACGCATGAGCAAGACAGCGGGATTGCCATACCAAAACCCAAATCAGCGGTTCATATTTAACATTCATTCCGACCAAATTATTAGATACAACTGGAATACGCAAAGATATGACGTTATCGCTGGCAATCCCGACTTTGTAACATCGTCAAACGGTGTTTGGCAGTTTGGTGCTACGGGTGCCGTGGGTGGCGTGGGTTATGTTTGGCGCAAATACAACGACCCCGATCAATATGCTTGGGAACTCAAAACACCGTTTATCTTGATGCGCTATGCAGATATATTATTGATGAACGCCGAAGCAAAAATCGAACTCGGAACGATAGATGCAACTGTTACCGACGGCATCAATGCCATACGTCGCAGGTCGGGCCAGCCAAACACGACAGCGGCCTCGGCGGCTGAACTACGCCAAATCGTCCGCCGTGAGCGTGTAGTAGAGTTTGGGGTCGAAGGCTTGCGTTTGTTTGATATTCGTCGTTGGGGTATTGGTCTTGATGTACTCAATACGGCCATTGTGGGTGCAGCCAAAGATGCCAACAAAGCACCCGATGCACCCTCGTTTGGGCCAAAAGGCTCTGTGCAAGACATCAACGATATTCCAGATTATACGGCCACGGCATCGCTCAGAATTAGTAGCCGCAACGAGCTTCGCAAAAACTCTGCCAAGCACTTACTCTGGCCTTTGCCGCAGGGCGAGATAGACAAAAATCCAAATATTAAGCAAAATAGTAGTTGGTAGCAGTCTGTAATAGCTAACAAAAGTGGGGCTTATTCGTAGAGAATAAGCCCCACTTTTGTTTTCTGCCAGCGTTTGTGCATTAGTTATCGTCATAGTGTTATAAACTAAAACAACAACACAAATGAAAACACAGATTGCACTCGCACTTGGCTTATTGTTAATAATAGGCTGTGCCAAAAACAGTAACGATATTGAGCCACAAACACCTACCGCAGGTACTGATTATTTTAAGTTTCAGTATGGCTCAGAATGGACGCTCATCGAAGCAAAGCCCAATGTAACACAAGTATCAGAAATAGATTGCCCCCCAAAAAAAAATACAACGATACAATCAATATCAATGTCCAAAACACTTTCCCAGAGTATGATTCAGACCATCGGCTTTGAGTTTATAGGACAATCGAAGGCAATAGAAGTTGGTCGTTTACCTTTAGTTTTTAGCCGTACTGGGCTATTTTCTGGTATTGAGTTTACCTTACAGCAACCTCGAGAGTTGGGGTACGTTACACTCAAAACTACCAATACGATTCAGCCTAACGATAGCTTTTTTGAAATTACTGATATTGCCCCTCAAAATAATACCAAACGTATTTCGGGTAAATTTATGGCCGTACTCAACAATGGCGAAAAAATAAAAGGTAGTTTTAGAATGACAATTCCAAAATTGACAATCAACTGATATTTTTATAACATCACCACATTAGATGACATATTGACAGGCTGCCAAGCAGGAAAACAACTGGCCATGAGAGCGTTTTACGAACGATTTCATGGCTATGCCTTGACTGTCTGTATGGCCTATTCCAAAGACAGAGACGATGCACTCGAAGTGATGAACGATGGCTTTTTGAAGGTGTTTAAAAACCTAAAAAACCTTGACAATCAAGCCGTTTTGCTGCCTTGGTTGCGGCGAATTATGGTCAATACGGCCATTGACTATCACCGCAAAAACAGCCGAAACAAAACCGAAATTTTGACAGAATTACAGACCGAACAAATAACAGAACCATATCAGAACGATGTGTCGATTTATGCTCAAATATCGGCCAACGAAATAATGCAGACCATACAACAGTTACCGATGCCCTACCGTCTGGTGTTTAGCTTGTTTGTCATCGAAGGCTACGCCCACAAAGAAATAGCCGAAAAACTACATATTGCCGAAAGTACATCACGCTCACACCTAACTGATGCCAATAAAATGTTACGAAAAATGTTAAGTAAATTGACAAAAATAGAAAATGAACAAACCCGAAGATAGCGAACTACACGATTTGATTCGTTCAAAAATAAACGACTATCAGCCTGATTATCAGCAGACTGACTGGGTCGCTATGCGCTCAAAATTAGAGCCTAAGCGGCAGCCGTCTTGGATATTGATTTCTGTTTTTTGTTTGGTTTTGGGTGGAACGGCGGGCTGGCTACTCACTACCAAATCTGTGATAGAAACAAATACAAAAATTGTACTGGTCGAAAAAATAAATACAAATAAAATTATTCCAAAAACAGAAAGCCTTGTAACAAAAGTAAACAATAGAGATTTTAAAACAAAAAAACGACCAGATTTAGACCATAATTCAGAAAACGCCAAAACCACACAATACAATAAACTACCCACAATAACCACCACAGATATTCAAATTAGCGTACTTCAAAGTACTCATTTAGAACCGCTCGCTGGCCTGGCTTCACAAACACCACAAGTCGATTTACAGGCTTTGACAATAGAAATAGAAATCACAAAACAACTATCGACAGGAGCATTTGGTACAGACTCTACTGCTTTTAAGGTATTTGAACGTAATGTCAATCGCTGGAAAAATGCGATCGTTGTCTGCGATTTTACATCAAGTATGTATCCGTACAGCACACAGTTGTATGCGTGGCTAAAAAAAAACGAAAACAACCCAAACATCAGGGCAATGGTATTTTTTACAGATTGTGATAGCTCAGGTCAAGAAATCCAGAAAAGTAAAGCTGCTGGCAAAATGTTTACAGCAACCAATCTGAATTTTGAAAATCTATTGCCCACTATGATTGAAGCCGCACGAAATACCAAAAACAACACTGACGACCCCGAAAACAATATCGAAGCCTTACTATTTGCTCAAAAGCAGTTCCCAACTGCTGAAAACCTAATACTGATTGCCGACAACTCAACTACGGTAAAAGGTATGAATCAATTATCGAAAATCAAAAAACCCGTACACATTGTACTTTGCGGCACAACCTTCGACACGACAGTGGCCATTCAGCCACATTATTTCAAAATCGCTGCACGTACTCGTGGTAGCTTACATACAAGCGAGGACGACATTCAGAACCCCAACGACATCAATAAAGATACTTGGATACGAGTTGGTAATCGTTTTTATAGATTTCGGAACGATGACTTTGAAACAACAGACTTCCAGAAACGTCCCAGACGTTTTCTGAAATTATTTTGGTTTTAGCCAAAAAACGTGTGCGCCCTACCCCCTCGGCAAATGTAAAAAGTACAACCAATCCGTTTTTTTTCTATTTTTGATGGTGAATATATTTTAAAATCTAAAAATATGAAACCAGATCAAACTTCTCGCCGCAATTGGCTCAAAATAAGTGGGCTGACGACATTGGTAGGGCTTGCTTCAAAACAAGGCACTTTTGCTTTTTCTGATAAACTCAGGGCGGCGGCCGATGGAATGATTCATTTGGACAAAAACGAAAACCCATTTGGTGTGTCGCCCAAAGCCCAAAAAGCAATGGAAGACAGCATAAGCAGGGCGTTTAGGTACATGGTGCCAGCCAATAGAGAAAAATTGGAACAAAAACTGTCCGAGCGAGAAAACCTCAATCCCAGCAATTTTATTATAACAGCAGGCTCAATCGAGGTCTTGGGCATTACGTCTGTTTTTGCGGCTCGCAAGGGCGGCAGTGTAGTTTGTCCTTATCCAACTTTTCCGTCGCTGCCCAATAATTGTAAAAATTTGGGAATGGAACTCATCAACGTGCCTGTGTCGGGCAGTCAGATGATTGACCTGACGGCACTC
>JAYVJH010000528.1:0-2234 GCA_043769455.1 Runella sp.
TCATTGTTTTTGAAAGGTTATCTCACAAATTAGTGTATTTGCATGAGATAGGTGTTTATGATTTTTTGGCAGCCAAATACAAAGGTTTAGATAAAACGCCCTTTGCCACTTTAGTAGCCTCAATGTCTGGTATAACCGACCCAAAAGAAATAGAGAATCTACGAAAGTGTATTTCTTATATTGGTATAAAAGACACAAAGAACCCTATCAATAAAACATCATTAAAGGCAGTACGTGCCGAATTACTAAAAATAGGTATCTCAAAACTCTCAAATTAACCTTATTTGATGGTTTTTTAATATTTGCGGAATCTCCGAATTTTCCCCAGTTTTTCCCCCTTACCTCACTCAATACTTTTGCAATGTCTTCAAAACAAAAGACACTCTTCAAATGCAAAACAGTATTCAGTTTATTGGTACAACGCCTCCCGAGTTGGCGGTGTTGATTGCCCACGAAGTACAGGCAGTACTTCGGCCATTTTTGGCTCAGTTACAAACGCCTCCACAAAATCAACTTTTGACACGAGCCGAGGTTTGCAAGAAGTTGAACATTACGCCCGTAACACTTTGGACGTACACCCGTGATGGTAAGTTGCCGAGCCAACAGATAGGCCGCAGGGTGTTGTATAGCAGCATAGACGTAGAGGCTGCACTCCGCAAACGTAACTTTGTAGCAGGTGGGGGGGCGGTGAAATGATAGCTACCAGACGAACACCCACCGCTACCAGTACCTCAACCGCTACGAGTGCAAGGTACGAAGTTTTTGAGTACCGTTATAATGACTGTACCCAACATTTTGAAAGAACGACGGATAGCGACCGCCTCCCGAGTTGGCTACGGCTCGACCCCGTGCGAGATACTACCAAATACAAAAACATCACGCATTTTTTGAGTAGCCAGCAAATCGGCTACACAAAGGCCGTCAATAGTGGTTTACAGGCCGTTGGTGTTGGTGGTTGTTATGCTGCCGATATATTGGCCGATGGGCGTAAATCGTTGTTGGCGGTTAGGTTTAGTGCAGACCGTGCAACGATGCAGGTTTTTGTATTTTGGAATTTTTGGAAGGAACGCACCGCTCACCGCCTGAACTTTGTAAGAACATTTTTAACAATCGCAGCGGCGAACCGTCATTAAGAACAAAAAAGGGTAACGGCAAAGTGGTTACCCTTTTTAAAATATTGTTCGATTTATCAAAACATATCACTATGATTGATTTTACAAAGATAGCCATAAACGACCATGATTTGCGATTGCGGCTACTCAACGATAAAGGGCTGGTGTTTGTGCGACAAAGTGGAAAAAACGCAACACAACTCAAAAATATGACGATAACGGTACATGACAGCGGACGGGTTGAACTGTCTGGCTCACTTCACAAATATTGGAACAAAGGCCAACACAATTACAACGATTTTGGCCGACTCGACCTTTGGGACGTAGTGCGTGAGTTGTGCGATTGGCTCGAAATTGAGCCACAAATGGCCAATATTCATAATCTTGAATTTGGGTTGAACTTGATTGTAAAGTTTGACCCGAGTGCATTTTTGGGTGGTTTACTGACCTATAAAGCTACGTCTTTTTGTAGAACTGCCATTACGGGGAAGGGTTTTTACAAACAGGCTGCCCAAACGCAGTTTATAATAAAGGCGTATGACAAAGGCAAACAATTTGACCGACCCGATAATATTTTGAGATTTGGGATGAAAGTTATCAAAATAGAATATTTGCCACAGATACAGACGTTGGCCGATTTGATGGATAGCGACAAACTCACGACTTTGGGCGCACTGTTGGCCGATGCGTAGAATGAGTGTATTGTCGTTGAACCGCTGGACGTACAGCAACTGACTAAACCAGAACAACGCACCTACCAACTGACGACCGATGCCAAAACGTGGGACAACCTCGACCGTGCCGCTCGTTTTAGACTTCGGGCAGGCTACACGGCTATCGTTGATAAATATACGAACGGTGGGCGCAAAGCTGAGGTATCGGATTTACTAAAAACCAAGTGGGCGGAGTTGTTGGCAATGCCAAAAATATGTAACGTTTTGACGACCGCACGGGCGGGCCCCGTTTGAGAATACCGAAATGAAACGTTTTGACCGTTCAAATATAGTGTCAGAATGTTACATTATAGAAAGTGAAAACAAAAGACAATATTTAACAACAAAAGTCAATATCGAACATCAATAAGTTGGGTCAAGATTTGTATCGGAAAAGACAATAAAAGAC
>JAYVJH010000529.1:0-2682 GCA_043769455.1 Runella sp.
TTCTTTTATGGCTACCTTCGTAGTAACTCACCAATTCGTAATTATCAAACTGTACAACCATAAAGCAAAAATATAACGTAGTAAGTTATAAAACAAACAATTTCTGCTAATTGACCCGACAAGTAACCCGCCCCAACGCCTTCAAAGAATCAAAAAATTCATTACTTGGCGAGATTCGATATTGGCGTGAGCTGAGGCGTAGTTCAACGTTGTTTTCGGTGTCAAAAACTATCACAGAAAGACCACAGTTGCCTTTGTTATTTTTTACGATATTATTGATACTATTGACCAACATATCGTCAATCGACTGTAAATCAAGCACTAAACGTATATCTTTGGTTAGTTTTTCTCGAATGTCAGACAATAACTGAATAGAAGCAATTTTAAATTCAAATTGGTCATCTGAACTCCAGCGGCTTTGTACTTTTCCTTTGAGATACAAAAATCTACCGACTTCGATGTAGTTTGAAAACTTTACAAAATCTTCACCAAACAAACTCATTTCCATAGATCCTGCGTAGTCTTCTATTTTAAAAATACAAAACGGTTTACCAGTTTTGGTCGTCCTAATCTGAAAACTACTCACAATACCTGCCAGCGAAACATCTTTGCCAAAAAGCAACGGCTTGCCTCCTATTTGGTTGTTGGGTACTGGCAAATTAACTTCATCGTCTTCATTGCGAATCGTTGCACTGTCTTCAATATTTTCATTGCTTTCTGTCGTTCTCATTACTTTTTCGAGCGTACAGGTACAAAAATTTTCCAACTCCAATCTAAACATATCAAGCGGGTGGCCTGAAATATAAAACCCTACCACGTCTTTTTCGTAGCGTAGTTTTTCAATATCGCCCCATGGCTCTACAACTGGGGCTTTGGGTTTTTGAATGGCCATTTGGCCACCGCTCATCGCCCCAAACAACGACGACTGAGCGTTGGCTTTATCGGCACCGTGGTTATTGGCATACTTAATGAGTTTTTCTATAAAATTGATTGGCTCGCCATCGACATTGGCAAAATATTGTGTTCTATTAAATTCTTCAAAACAATCTAATGCCCCTGCATAAACCAGCGATTCGAGCGTTTTTTTATTGACCGTTCTTAGGTTTACTCTTGTCATAAAGTTATAAATATCGGTATAGGGGCCATTGCTTCGCTCTTCGATGATGCTCTCTACTGCGGCATCGCCTGTACCTTTGATTCCACCCAGCCCAAACCTAATTTCGCCCCGTTTGTTTGCTCCAAAACGGCGTTCGGACTCGTTGATGTCTGGCCCCAAAACAGGTACACCTATGGCTTTACATTCTTCCATAAAAAACGTAATTTTGTCGATATTGCCCAACGAACTCGTCAAAACTGCCGCCATGTACTCGGCTGGATAGTGGGTTTTGAGATAGGCCGTTTGGTAGGCCACAAAAGCGTAGCAAGTCGAGTGAGATTTATTAAAGGCATAACTGGCAAAGGCTTCCCAGTCAGTCCAGACTTTATCGAGTTTTTTGGGGTCTAAATTATTTTTTGTACCACCCTCAATAAACTTACCTTTCATTTTGTTGAGTGTCTCAATTTGCTTCTTTCCCATTGCCTTACGCAGTACGTCAGCATCGCCTTTGGTAAAGTTGGCCAATTTTTGAGACAACAACATCAACTGCTCTTGATAGGTGCTAATGCCATAAGTATCGGCCAGATACTCTTCCATTTCGGGCAGGTCGTACTCTACTTTTTCGCGGCCATGCTTGCGGTTGATATAGTTGGGAATATACGCAATGGGGCCAGGGCGATATAGGGCGTTCATGGCAATTAAATCACCAAAACGATCGGGTTTGAGTTCTTTCATGTACTTTTTCATACCGTCAGACTCAAACTGAAATATGGCATTGGTTTCGCCTCTTTGGAAAAGTTCATATACCTTTGGGTCGTCCAAAGGTATATAGTCGATGTCAATCTTTATGGCATGATTGGCTTGTATCATTCGCAGGGCTTCTTTGATGATGGTAAGGTTGCGTAGTCCCAAAAAATCCATTTTGATAACACCCGCATCTTCAATGATTTTACCCTCATATTGGGTTATCAACAATTCAGACTCTTTGGACGTACTGACAGGAATCAAATCGGTCAAGTCTGAGGGGGCAATAATGATACCAGCCGCATGAATACCCACATTTCTGACAGTTCCTTCCAATCGTTGGGCTTCTCTAAACACCCGTGCAGTGAGGTCTGTACCACGAGCCATTTCTCTAAGTTTTTTCAGATTTTCGAGTTCGTCAGGCGTAACTACATCGGCCATACGCTCTAAGGGTACATTAAAAACTTTGTCAAGATTGATGCCATAGCTGGGTTTGTCGGGTACGAGTTTGACAATGGCGTTGGCTTCGTTGAGCGGCAGGTCCATAACTCGTGCCACATCTTTGATAGCCGACTTTGAGGCCATCGTACCATAGGTAATAATCTGCGCTACTTGGTTTTTGCCGTATTTTTGTACTACATAATCAATCACTTTTTGGCGGCCCTCGTCGTCAAAATCGGTATCAATATCGGGCATTGAGATACGGTCGGGGTTTAAGAAACGCTCAAAAAGCAAATCGTATTTGATTGGGTCAATGTTTGTAATGCCAATAGAATAGGCCACCGCCGAGCCAGCCGCCGAGCCACGACCCGGACCAATGAGTACGCCCATATCTCGCCCTG
>JAYVJH010000530.1:0-2282 GCA_043769455.1 Runella sp.
TGTCGTTTTTGGATTTGTTCTTTAAATGGCATTCGGCCATGAATCATTTTGTGGTTATTGACAATCAAAAAATCACCATTTTGTAGCCTAAACCGAATATCGCTGACGTGCTTAAAAAATAGCATTTCCAAAAAATTGAGTGCAGCTATCTGGTTGTCAGTCAAGGGTATGTCTGCAATAAAGTGTCCTGCTTCTATTTCAGCTCTGTAAAAACTGATTCTGTTTAGTGAGCCGTTTGCATTTAGTTTAATGATTCTTCTTCTCAAATATTCCAGTCCGTTTTCATTCCATTGTGTTTTAAAACAAAATTCAAAACTCGTCAAAATCTCAAAATACGCTGAATTTGCTTTCAGTTCGGTCAGTATTGTTTGTCCATCAATCACAAAACTATCGCCTCCAACGTCGGCCTGTTCAATACACGCCAAAACGATGTACAGAGGCGGACTGTCGGGCTTATAAACGCCATCGGTATGAAACTGAAATCCATCGGTACTTTTACGGTAATTGGCACTTGGTTCATGCGCTTGTGTTTGCACATTTACAATCATTTTTCCGTATATCGACTGTGCCGTAGGGTTTAGTAGCTCATTATGTACAAACCAAAAAAATGACCTTGCTTCATCGGCTGACATCAAAGCTGTCGATTCTAAAACACAGTAAAGATACTTCTCTAAATGCTGACGTAACGATATTCTTAGCGTTTTTAAGTTTTTTTCTATCAATTCGTTATTATCTGATAGCCAATGTTTTAGTATTTCATCAATGTTGATTTTTTGAACATTCATCGTTAAACATTTTAGGCTTCAACAGCGTTTTCTTTACTATTTTAAAGCGATTTTATTGCTAATATATCCCCTTTTGAGTAGTTGGTCTATTGCTTCGGTTACATCTTTTTGGCAGTTGGCTGGGCTGACGTTGTATTCTTGGCAAAGTGCCGCCACGATTTCGTCTTGACTTTGTCCCGATTCTATTCCTTTCAATATTTTAAAAAATGTTTCGTTGAGAGAAATATACTCGTTTTTTTCGATACCATACACCACACCCTCATCACCGAGTTGAGTAAATAATATTTTGTCTGTATTGATTTGGTACATAGTCAAAAGGTTTTTAAAATCTGTTGTTCGATTGTAGCCGCAAACACCTCAAAAGTAGGTTGGTTTTGTGGACGGGTGGCTTTGTGTGCAGACATTACGTTGGCAACACTGGTGAGTTGTTCAAATTGTAATCTGCCTTTGTTCATACCATTGAGCCAGTGCCTGCGGTATATATTTTCGCTCAACAACTGTATAGTTTCTATTGCTTTGAGCGATTTTATTTTAATTTCGTTGCCTACTTCTTCCAAAAACACAACACCAGCTACTTCTATTTTTTTACTTTCAAAATTGTCGTGAAAAGAAAACCCATATTTGTCCAACTCGGCATAAATGTTTTGCTTGTCAGATTCATCATAAACGGTTTGTAGTTCTATTGTATTTTGCCAGAGTCGTGCCATTGGGTAAGAAGCTTGGGCATAGCAGACGTTGTTTTCGACAGTTATCAGAGCCGTGTCGTCGGTAAAAGGTGCGTAGCCTTTTTGCTGAAGCATGAGGGCAGTTGTGGACTTGCCGACCTTTGATGAAGCCGCAAAAAGTACAGCCTTATTGGCCGATGTCAAGATTCCAGATACATGAAACAGAATAAGATTGCGCTGAAGCAAAGCCGCCGCCAAGCAGTTTGAGTACAAATAAAGCAATATTTTGTCCCAATTTTCACAAAGCGGTTCAATAACAATCTGCACACCATTGGCCACGTAGTAGCGGGCGATGCTGGCAACTTCGTACTTAAACTCATCTTCGTTGTAGGTACAGATGGAGTTTTGTACGGTAGCTATTTTCAAGAGTTCGGTAGGTACGAGTCCTACTCCAACACAGATAGGCTCAATCAACGACCGCTCACTATTACCCACCAGAGCGGGTAATTCAATACTTGATTGAACTGTCAAGCCATAGGCTTGGTAGTAATATAACATGGCCTGAGTTTTTCTTTAACGTTATGCAAATGTATAGCTATCTACCGAAAAAGCGCAAAAAATGATGTTATCTTATTTAAAGGGAAAAATTTATATTTGATTAGCTCTCAAAACTAAGCAATCGTATGCATATAATCTGGTGTTATGAGTTAAGTGTTTTGACTTATCATACTTAGTTATAGAGTGCGACATAACTATTCAGAAAGCTGAATAGGACTTTTCCAGAAAATGATATTCCAGAAATCTTCTATCCATTTTTCAGCAAATGATAAAG
>JAYVJH010000531.1:0-1576 GCA_043769455.1 Runella sp.
AATGGGCTGTCTGTAAATACTTTAACGGGTGTTATGCCTTTGTCAGAATAAATTTTGTTGAGCGTATATAACAACGCCTGCGTACGGCCAATACTAAACGATGGAATAATGAGCCGGCCAGCCATATCGACACAAGTACGCTGGATTACTTCGGCCAATGCTTCGACTGGCGTTTCTTTATTGACATGAAAACGATTGCCATAAGTAGTTTCACAAATCAGATAATCTACTTCTGGTACAGGCGATGGGTCGTTGAGCAATGGGTAGTTTTTGCGGCCAATGTCTCCCGAAAAACAAAGTGATTTTTTCTGGCCGTTTTCATACACATCAACTATAATATGTGCCGCACCAAGCAAATGCCCCGATGGAATAAAGGTAACGTTACAAGTATCCGAAACTTTAAACTTACGATTGAATGCCAGCGGTACAAAATTTTCGACCGACTCCCGAACCGTTTTTTCTAAATACAACTCTTTCGGCATTTCCTTACGTTTGCCACCTCGCTTACGCCTCTGGCCTTCGGCTGAGTTGATGCTGTTGAATTTTTTTTGATTGAGCGATGCCGCATCTTTCAGCAACAGTTCTGTGAGCGAAAGCGTGGCATCGGTACAAAGCACCTGCCCTTCGTAACCTTCTTTGTATAGGTTCGGAATCGCCCCAGAATGGTCAATGTGAGCGTGTGTCAATAACACAACATTGACCATCGAAGCCTCAAAAGGAAAAAGTCCTCGTTGAGGCTCTTCTTGCTTTTCTTTGTTTTTTGCGTCTTTTTTATGGCGTTCTCTGCTCTCAAAATCTGAGCCACAATCTATCAAAATTCGATAATCGTCTTCTAATTCGAGCAAATACATGCTCCCCGTTACCTGCCGTGCTGCTCCCCAAAAAGTTAATTTCATTCAAATAGTGTTTCTTTATCAATGCAAATTTATAATAAAACGAATGGAGTTAATAACAAATTGATATATACTTCAAATAATTGGTGAATCTACAATGTCTCTGACATGATAATTGGCAAACTAATACAGATACAAAATGAGGTCTGATAAACTAAATTGTCTTAAGTTTGTGATATAATAGTCTCTACGACTTACTGCTTATATTTATTCAATGACAACAAATACAATCGAAAACCTGTCTCCCAGACGAATAGAGCAACTGATGGCCTTTGACCGTCTGCTCAATGTCATGGACGACTTACGAGCCAAATGCCCGTGGGACAAAAAACAAACCATCGACAGCCTCCGACATTTGACAATCGAAGAGACCTACGAACTGTCTGATGCTATCATAGAAAATGACTTACCAGAAATAAAAAAAGAACTCGGAGACCTGATGCTACATTTGGTTTTTTATGCTAAAATTGCCTCCGAAACCAATACTTTTGACATTGGTGATGTACTAAACGGTATTTGCGAAAAACTTATTTATAGACACCCGCACATTTATGGCGACGACAATGGCCATCTGGTAACAGCCGACACAGAGCAACAAGTAAAAGCCAACTGGGAACAACTCAAACTCAAAGAAGGTAACAAATCGGTTTTGGGAGGCGTGCCAGCCTCGCTACCAGCTTTGG